>NZ_JBGMEK010000036.1:0-50723 GCF_041447265.1 Microbulbifer epialgicus | reverse complement strand
TGCAAGTTATATCATTCGAGCCAAGGCCAATCGTACCTTAGAGGTCGATGGAGAAGATACGACGTTACTTTGGGACTACATGACCAAACAGAAATCTGTTGGGAAATACACAGTAGATATCCCAAAACAGAATGGAGAGCCAGAAAGGGAAGCCAAGGTCAGTGTGTCCACTGCAGAAGTGAGATTACTGGGAAAAGGAAAACCGAAACGACCTCTTTCTCTCCACGCCGTCTTTGCTAAGGAATTGAATCCACCAGAAGGCAAAAAAGGCATTGAGTGGATGCTGCTGACAGATCTTCCAGTTGAAGACTTTAAGCAAGCGAGGATTATCATAGAGTGGTATAGAAGTCGGTGGGAAATTGAAACCTATTTTCGAGTAGTGAAAGGTGGATGTCAGATAGAAAGTAACCGCTTTAGAACTGAGCAGCGAATGTTGAATTGTATTGCGATCTATATGATTATAGGATGGCGGCTACATTCCATGACAACACGAGCACGAAGGCTTCCTGATGCGCCGTGCACGAGTGCCTATTCTGAAAAAGAATGGCGTATGATATGGATGATGCAAGGTAAAACTTCCCCACCAAATGAACTTCCAAGTATGAGAGATATAACTCGTATGCTGGCAGGCCTTGGCGGCTTTTTGGGGCGTAGCGGTGATGGTGAGCCGGGAGTTAAAACTGTTTGGCAAGGATACACAAAACTGCTTCATTACATGGAGGCGGTGGAAGCTTTAAATGGACTTAAATGATGTGTATAAAACACAGCAGTGGCGTATGGGGAATTATTTCTTCTCAGTATCATCAAGCCTCCAAGGCCGAAGACCACCGAATCTGGATTGCGCCACACTTACCTGTAACACTTATGGCAAAGGATTACTTTTCAGGCCAAGATTCAGCAATAAAGCAGATAACTAACGTAATTTAACAATCGCGCAAAAGTTCACCCTGATTCTACTTACCCTGAGAGAAACCCGATCATTTTCACTGTCGGGCTTTTTTGCTTCTACAGATATTGAGCACATAGATTTCTAGTTAAATTAGAGCTGCCAATTAATCACGGGGAAATGAGCTTTATCCTGGCATAACCAGATTATCGCTCGAACTCCAGACCGAAGACCTGATTGCGAATTCATGATCTTCTCCCAATCGTCCGTGTGAAACACCTTTCCCTGTAGGCGAAACTGCCCAAGAAGCTCTTTCCAGCTAGGCATTGTCAGTATTAATGATTCTTTAGTGCCGTAATCAGTGGCAATCCATACCTTGATGCTGTTATCTGTCCTTATTAATCTCGTCACCTCTCCCTGCCAAGAGGTCAACTGGTTTCTATCGCAATTAACATAATCCGGCACAGCGATTCTCTGAGCAGCTACGTCAGTCGCACGCGACAATATCAAGACACATAAGATAAAAAATAGGATTCTGTTCATAATTTACAGTGAATCGGGGGGAGTAATCCCCCCGATTAATTGTTAAAGGCCGCGATAAGTACTGCTTTGCTCGTCAGCCCGAGTGGCTTGGCCCTCTGTGAATTCATACATACAGCTATCCTCTGTGTAATCCATGAAATTTGTGATCGGATCCAGACCTTCTGCATTACTTCCCCTTGTACAGGAATCCCTACCTACTGGGCACCCATAAGCAGGCGATCTTTCTGCAGGGGTATCGGAAACATAGTCACCATTTCCGCCACAACCGCCCTGGAAAGTGTGATACAAACCTAACCAGTGACCAACCTCGTGAGTAAGAGTATCGCCCTCATTGTAAGGCGCAGCATTACCGCCAGGCACCGAGCCGGTTAAAATCACCACCCCATCATCTAGCGGATCAGAGGAATAATCGCTAGGGAAGGTTGCCCAACCGAGTAAGCCGCCACCAATATCAGCCACATAAATATTCAGATCTCCCGCATCACCGACACGTAAAGAGTTTTTCATGGCTCGCTCTGAAGAGGACCTATAACCAACGTTATACCAAGCGTTATTAGCTGTTACAGAAGTCGAGACCAGATTAAAGGTAAATGGTGTACCTGCGTATGCATCATTGAGCACTGCCATTTGTGCATTAATTACACTGCTGGGTAGAGAGCCATTATTTGAGGTATCAGTAATTATATGAAAGTACACATCAACTGTAACCGAGCCAGCAGGACGTAACGTGTGACTCCCACTACGAATATCCGACTGTCCTCGCAGTGTAGTGAAATGCTGTTCTTTCAAAGCAGCTTCTTGAATAGAGGGATGGTTAGTACCGCAACGCTTAAATTTAGCATTACCATTAGCATACTCAACTGCTGAAGCACTTTCAGCAAGCCCAACTGCAGGCGATACAAGTAAACACAATGACAATGCAGTTTTTATTGAAGTTGAAATATTAGCTTTTCTCATGACCTAAACCTTAATTTTTTTATTAAACTGAACCTCCTAGACAGCCCGCCAACCTTCCACCTTTAAACCAACTTGTGTCAATAGTACCAAATCCAAAAAACATAATAATGACATAAATTTCTTTTATCGGGCGGCGAGTTCGACATAAAGAAATCCACCACTCTAAACTAGAATCCAAACCCACGAAATAAAAGAAAATTACAAATACACCAATGACAGGAAAAATAGTTTCAAGAGAAATCATATATGGGATTCAAACAGGATGACGTTTAAAGGCGGCAACCAAGATCCACATTAAAAAATAATTGTTGAAAATACTAGAAAATACACAAAGTACTATAGATGTTTAACAGAGTTAACATTTTTAGCAATCTTCGGGATACATCAACGTAAACACTCTCAATGTAAACCATATTTTGATTGCACAGCCATCCATAAAAGCTAAATACCATAAGCACCACTATTACATCCAACAAAAGAGCCATTAAGCGATAGATTGGACTTCACACAAAAAACAACTATAGCAATTATTATCATCCATAATTTTTCCATATTTTTTATCTCCGCACTAATCAATCAATTTCCCACTGATATATAAGTTATTGTTATTAGCAATATATCTCAATGCTCAGTTATATATCATAGTTATTTCAATTTTAATCGTTAAGCAGAGCTTATCAATGACGGTCACAAAGATAATTAGAGTGAAGTCCAGAATGTATACTATTCAGGAAGAATGGTATGAAGGTGGTCTCAATCGGAAGAATACATCTGAATTTTCTGTACAAACACTAGAGCGAAACTAAAATTTCCATCGTCATTTAACGGAAAACGTATGCTTCTTTGTTGCCTTAGCATTGCCATTCATATAGGTATCTCCCCCCTTAACTGCCACCATCTCTTGGCTTTTTGAATTTACCTTAGCTAGACTTGGCCACACCATGCCCTCCCTTGGGGCAACAGTAATTTAAGCTTTGCATGAGCAATACTCTAGCGCCTGGAAATACTGACTATTTTTTGGCTTCCACTAATTACTGCTGGATTAGCTACTAGCGGAGCGACACCAGCCGTTCTATTGAAATTGATGCCTACCGTCTGTGGGATGCCCGACCGGTCCCGAGCCCCAGATAACAAGCACACGCTGGATATGAGCCAGTGGGGCACAAACCTCATCAATGCCAGTTGTATCATCACCGGGATTGATTGCAGGTTTGCCCAGTACGCAGCCTTTGATGACCCAGTGAGCTTTGGTGTGAAGTTTGCGTACAGGTATCAGTAATTTTCTGGTGCCCTGAAGTAAAGCGTAATAAAATCCCCGCTCCACTGAATTAGAAATGACCCCAAATACCATGACAAAAAAAATATCCTCCGCATTATTATTACTGGTGATACTGCTTGTTGCCTATCTCCTTTTCTACCCGGTTCCGGTTGACCCCAAGCGCTGGCAAGCAGCTAAAAACCCTGGCTATTCTGGTAATTACGCGTCGAACAACATTTTAAGTCAACTTGAAATCATTGATATCGGTAAGGATACCGGACCAGAAGATATCGCCATGGATGAACGTGGAAATATCTATGTATCAACCCATGAGGGCAATATCCTGCGCATAAATCCAAAAAATCTTAATATCGAGCTGTTTGCCAGTATTGGCGGCCGTCCATTAGGACTGGCATTCGATCACGCCAGTAATCTGATCGTGGCCGATGCGTATGACGGCCTGGTGAAAGTCGACCCAAACGGTAAAAAATCCAAATTGCTTAGCGAAGTGGACGGTGAGCCTTTGGAATATTCAAATAACCTTGATATTGCTTCCGACGGCACCATTTACTTCAGTGATGCATCCTCAAAATTTGGCGCCAAAGCAAACGGCGGAAGTTATCCCGCAAGCCTGCTGGATTTGATGGAGCACGGTGGGCATGGCCGTGTATTCAGTTTCAACCCTGAGACAGGTAAGGTCACAACTCTGGTCAGTGGACTGACTTTTGCCAACGGTGTTGCTCTGGCGCACGATGAAAGTGCACTTTATATCAACGAGACAGGTGAGTACCGCATACACAAACATTGGCTGAAAGGCCCCCAAAAAGGCCAGACGGAAGTCCTGATTGATGCATTACCGTCCTTCCCGGATAACATGACACGTGGTCAGGATGGGCGTTATTGGGTGGGACTCGTCTCACCGCGTAGCCGCCTGGTCGATAAACTCTCAGATAAGCCTTTTGTGCGCAAAATTATCCAGCGCATGCCTGCGTTTATCCGCCCGAAAGCTACCCACTACAGTCATGTAATAGCCTTTGATGACAATGGCAACATAGTTGCTAACCTTCAGGACCCAAGTGGTGCCTACCCTACCAATACCAGTGTGCTGGAAACCGATAAATACATCTATATTGGCAGTTTGACTGCAAAGGATTTTGCGCGTTTAGACAAATTGACATTGAATTCCATGAGCAATGATGGCTAATGCACCACACATTTTCAGGAATAGATGCCCTGCTTGATCGCATCGTGGCCAGATTCATTCGTTAGTCCGAAAAACGCGAACAGTGAATCCCCTAACCACTACGATAGTTCCCACGCACTCATTACAGTGCGTGCAACAGCTTTTAAAGGGCGCCTCTAAAAATTGCGCTTTCCTGAATTTTATCGCCTGAAGCTCCCATGAATCGGTGTTGACGGATGCCAAAAAAGTAAATTATAGAGATGCCTTAAAGTCGGCAGATTTTTCAGGTAGATCAGGGGCACTTAAAAAGCTAGTGCCAAACGGGATGCCATACTTCCTCAGCCGTTCAAAGCTATGAATTGTGTTGGCGCTACCAAAATAGATCACTACACAGTTAACGGCTGATTCAATCCGTTTTGAATATTCTAGAAAGTACAATTCATGATAGGAATAACTACGAAGCATAAAAGGCCCATCCAAACATAGAATCATACGCATCAATCGGCTCTTTTTGTACTTCAGCATAACCGGCAGTTTATTGTCGCCGCGAAACACGATCATCGAATTTATCATGCTAGTGTTGCCACTGGGAATAATGCCGTGTATGTCAGCCTAATCAAGCACGAGTTATAACCAATTCTGGTGTTTGAGGGTTTGAGGGTTTGAGGGTTTGAGGGTTTGGAAAAAGCAGCGTATCTAGTTGATTTGTTGTCGCCAAACAAACAACCCACCAGGAATACGCCGCTATGGACAAGAATAACGTTGTTGAGTTTGCAGGTCGACAGGAGGCAGCTAACCCATTGACAGAACGGGGCGCACGAGAGCTGCTTCCGCAGCCAGTGAAGGCAGAGTTGTCGACCTTCATGGAAGCATTCCAAGATCGTCGCCTAGACGACGGCCGTGCGGCTGTAGTCCGCAATGGCCACCTGCCGGAACGCGAGATTCAGACCGGGATCGGTCCGGTGAAGATCAAGGTACCGAAAGTCCGAAGTAAGGACGGCGAGCCGGTAAACTTCCGTTCTGCTTTGGTGCCCGCCTTACGTACGCAAGGCCCGCTCGCTGGAGGCGGCGCTGCCGTGGCTATACCTGAAGAGTGTTTCAACCGGTGAGATAGAGGAAGGCAAGCTCTGCGCGCTGGTTGTCATTGACGTGAACGAGCAAGGAGAAAAACACTTTCTGGCCATTGAAGACGGAGAGCGTGAATCGACGTTGAGCTGGAAAGGTGTATTGGAAAAGCTGAAAGAGCGCCCCCCAGAGTTGGCAATTGGAGATGGTGCCATGGGGTTCTGGGCGGGGCTGGAAGAGACCTACCCGGAGACGCGCCAACAGCGCTGCTGGGTACACAAGACGGCTAACTGCCCAAGTCGAGCCAACCTCCTGCACGACATCTGGCAGGCTGAGACAAGGGCTTATGCGGTGAAGGCATTCGACACCCTCATCAAGACGTACGAAGCCAAATACCCGAAAGTTGTCGAGTGCTTGTTAAAGGGCCACGAAGAACTGATGAGCTTCTACGACTTCCCGGCAAAACACTGGCAGAGCAACCGGACAACGAACCCGATTGAATCGACGCTCGGAACGATACGACACAGGACGAAGCGCTCCAAAGGCTGCCTGTCGAGAGAAGGAATGCTGCAGATGCTGTTTAAGCTGGGAGTGTGTGCGGAGAGAAAATGGAGAAAACTCCATGGCTTTGGCTACCTCGCCAAAGTCATCACCGGAGTGAAATTCAAAGATGGAGAGGAGGTGCCAACGGCCCACCAAGGCGCTGCTTGATCAGACTTGTTGAACACCAGAATTGACAATAACTCCGGAGGGAATTGAGTTTTTATCTATTAAAGTTCGGAAAAATTTATTTCGGTAAAGGCTCGCCCAGATCATTCCATGCATCCAGTAATAGGTTTAATAGATCACGAGTATCGGGATCTGCGTTGAGAATTGGAAATTTAGGATCTTCTGGTAACCCAAATTCATCTGCCCGCCGACTTTCGAAAAGCCAATTGCCGTCTACTTTAACCAATTCATTTCGGTATTCTGCAGCCATAGCGACGCGATAACCTGATCGGGTCGCTATGATAACTACAGTAGATGCTTTGCCTGAGGCCGATTGTCCGTCTTCTGAAATGTAATGTAGGGGTGAGCAGGTAATATGTCGGCTTCCTATTTTACTATGGACCACTGCATAGCGTTCTAGTTTTTTCCTTCCTTTAATCATGCGATTGCCGTTTATAAAGCGGCCATCAGGTGTAAACAGTGATGCCCAGCCATGAGTGTCGTGGTTATCAACGGCTAATGTGTAGCGAGCGAGCAAATCACTAATTGCAAACCGGTCCTTGAATAGTTGAAGCTCATTCATTTGTCTAGCTCGACTTTTTCACGAGTGGATACTAATGAGAATAGTTTCTGCAGCTAATTTTGTGAATATATTTCTCTAAAGAGTTGTTCGATATGTATTTGAACCGAGTGTTAACCTCAGAACTAAACATCAATCGATTGGAGTTTTTCGATACTGGAATAGAAAGGATCTATCCAAGTTACTGGATTCGACACATACTGGTAGTTGTTTACACCTCCCAATAACCCAATCGGGTCCGGCTGAGTAAACTCACCAACCTCTGGATCATAGTACCTAAACCGGTTGTAGTGCAGCCCGGTTTCTTCATCGAAGCATTGCCCCTGGAAGCGGATCGGCTGCTCTATCTCATTTTCATGGGCTAAGGCAATATTGCCATAGCTCTTGTAGGCAACACTCCATACCACTTCACCTTCCTGGTTCGTGAGGGTATCCGGGGTGCCGAGATGATCCTGATGGTAGTGGTAGACCTGTTCTTTATCTTGTTCGCTTTCCTTTAAAGCAACCGGTTTAAAGCTGCCCGGTTCGAAGTAATAGGTGCGGGTACTGAGGTCCTGTTTGGTTGTCCGGTTTGTTTTCCTTTAGGAGGACATCGCTATCTCAGAGGAATTCGGTTTGTTCGCTGTTCGTGGCTTTGCCAATACGGCGCCCCAGGGGGTCGTATTGGTAGTGGGTCACCTGCTGGAACTATTCTGCGCCCTTCTCTACCTTGAGTTTTTCTACACGGACCAGCTGTTGGCGGATGTTGTAGTGATAGCGGGTTTGCAGTTTTGCCCTTTACCACGTAGCTCGGCGATGCGGTTGCTGTAAATGTCGCACCGGTAGTGGGTATCACCGAGGAAGGCTTAAACGGTTACCTTTGACCTGAGTGGCGCTGGCCTGTTGTTTAGCTTCGTCTTTTGAGTTGGCGGCGGCAAGAATATTGTGTGCTGGGTCGTGTACAAAATATTCGGGGTTGGGGCCGTCCACCTGAGTCAGGTATCGATATACGCTTCAGGATTGAAGGGTGCGGGGTGATCAGTTGATCGGTATCACTGCCTGCAGGGCGGCGGTGCAGACTTTGGAATTGGCCGGCGAGGTTAAAGGCGAAGTTAAGTACTTCTCCATCATCCAATATGGTAGCTATAGCCCCCTAAACGGTATCCCTCTCGAGCCAATCTCAGGCTTGCCTGTCTGTGATGACGCGAACATTGGCATCATATGTTTCACTTCTTGAGTATTATCTCGGCCAGACCTAAATCGATCCACTTTCTTTGGTGTAATCCCTAACAAGAAATGGGAAAAACCACATAAAAATTCGCACTGAAAGCAACTCCCCTCCTTCATTAAAGGATAAATATTAAGCCTGTATTACAAATTAGTTTCCACCGAAATTAACACATCAAAAACAAAAAAATCAAGTTGACACGGACTTAAAGAGCCACTTTAAAACCAACCTCCTCCTATAAAACTAATTTCAAACTAGGTACATATATCGAAATATTTTTTGGCACAAAAGAGCCCCCGAAACCCACCAAAATTAGATCTTTTTAAAATTAACAATATCGCACTCTTCAAAAACTGGACTCCCTGCATAATATGCAACCAACTCATCTGCAAAATAATAAAACAAATGAGGTTTATGTATCTTTTTTATAAAATGGAATGGGATTTTCGACTCCCCATAGAAGGCTCCAGCCAATTGACCATATATAGCGCCAATAGTATCACTATCTCCGCCAAGGTTTACGGCTTTCACAAGCCCATCTTCAAAATTTGAAGTATTATAAAAAGCCCACAAAGCCGCCTCTAAAGAATCAATGACATAACCGGATGAAAGTATTTCATCTCTTGTTTTTTTCTTATAAGATCCAAGTGCTATTTTGTATACCTTCTCGCAAAGGGGGTGATATTCCCAATAGCAGTTAACTGGAGCATACCCTTCGCTCAAAAGTATATCTTTTTTCTCGCCATACAAAGCGCCAAGAATCAGAGCTGAAAAAAACCGACATGAATCCACACATTCAATTGCGGAATGAGTTGTTCTTGAACTTTCTCCAGCCATTCGGATACCATCCTGTGGCAGGCTAGCAAAAAAAAGTGGGACCGGAGCCAATCTCATCAGGGAACCATTACCTGCGGATCTTTCATGGTCAGAACCAGAAAATTCTTGCCCTGTTTCAGAGAATTTACTGAGGGCTCTCGCCGTAGCATTTCCTATATCAAAACATCTACCAGTGGAACTAAAAAGACCTTCCTTCCACCAGGCTAAATAAAGCTCCATTTGATTTCTTGCATCGAAAGATTTCTTATCAAGCAAGCTATAGGCTAGACAAAGAGCCATGCTAGTATCATCAGTCCACTGACCAGGCTTCAACTTAAATGGTCCACCCCCTACAATTTCTGTTAGATCCTCTTTATCCGGCCTCTCACCAAATTCCAGGGTTGTGCCCAGGGCGTCTCCAATAGCCAGACCTAATAAGCAACCTCTATATCGATCAGCTAGAATACTAGAGTTCTTCCCCATTGATCGTGTAAAATGGAATAAGTCTGCCTGTGATCGAGGAGATTCCCGATAGATAAAGTAGTTTAAAAGCCATTGATTTTTAGTTTGACTTTCTTCATTAAACTTATTAGATAATGGGGGAACACTCACCTTAACAGCCATTATTCTTCTTCCAAATCAATACGCCAAATACCATCTTCATCTTTTTCTTTCTTAGTTATTTTAAATTCTGTCCCCGGACGGAACAAAACCTCATCTTCGGAGGGGACTGCAGATATGTCTTGTATTTTTACACCTGTTTTAGATTTTATAGTCATTTGTACATTTCCAGAAAAAGCTTCATCTGGGTCTGAAGTTGAACTACTAAACCCTTTATCTGAATATGTTTTTCCCACACCAGGAAAACGCTCATGAACTTTCTCTTCTGTCATTGGGGCACCGCGATAAGTTATTCCTTCAAAATTTCTTAAAGGGTCAGCTGAAAGTTTTTCAAGTGCCCTACTTGCCGCATTATTAACAGGATCCCACGTCTCACTTATTTCGGGGTATTTTCCTCTCAGCACGCCATTCATCTGCCTATAGTATGGACCGGTATAAGTCCGAAGTGCTAAAAACTCATGCTGATAAAGATTATCCGGTAATCCCTCCAGAGAATTTTGCAACTGATTACTATTTTCAACAAAAGATAAGCCAGCATGTTGCTCAACGACGTTATTGACATTTAAATCTTCAAGAAAGTCAAAATCATCGGGTATTTTATTTACATCACCCTTAGGACAATCGTCATTATTTGCCGTAAGCCCAAACGGATCAACCCATCTAACTGGATTAGGCACATACCGATAATTATTCGATCCACCCAATAACCCAATCGGGTCCTGCTGAGTAAACTCCCCCACTGCCGGATCATAATACCTAAACCGGTTATAGTGCAGCCCGGTCTCTTCATCGAAGTACTGCCCTTGGAAACGGATCGGTTGTTCTATCTGATTTTCATGGGCTAAGGCAATATTGCCATAGCTCTTGTAGGCAACACTCCATACCACTTCACTTTCCTGGTTGGTTAGGGTATCCGGGGTTCCCAGATGATCCAGATGGTAGTGATAAACCTGCTCATCTTCTTTTAACGCAACAGGTTTAAAGGTACCCGGTTCGAAGTAGTAGGTGCGGGTATTCAGATCCTGCTTGGTGTGGATGTCGCTGTTGCTTTCCCGCAACAGGACATCACCATCCCAGAGGAATTCAGTTTGTTCGCTATTAGTGGCCTTGCCAATACGTCGACCAAGCGGGTCATATCGATAGTGGATAACCTGCTGGAACTGTTCTGTGCCCTCCTCTACCTTGAGTTTTTCTACACGGACCAGCTGTTGGCGGATGTTGTAGTGGTAGCGGGTTTGCAGTTTCTGCCCTTTACCACGCAGTTCGGCGATGCGGTTGCCGTGAATGTCGTAGCGGTAGTGGGTATCACCGCGGAAGGCTAAACGATTACCTTTGACCTCGGTGGCCCTGGTCTGCTGTTTGGCTTCGTCTTTTGAGTTAGCGGCGGCAAGGATATTGTGTGCAGGGTCATGCACAAAATATTCGGGGTTGGGGCCGTCTACCTGGGTCAGGCGATCCAGGGCGTCGTAGTGGTAACTGCGGGTTCCACGCAGGCTGTCTTCGATCTTGGCAATCTGGCCGGCTTTGTTGTACTGGTAACTGCGCTCCAGGATTGAGTTTGTGCCCTGGGTGGGGTCGGACACTGGGCTCTGGTTTGCACTGCTGGTTTTGCCCAGGCGCAATTTCTGCAGGCGGCCTTGTGGATCGTAGTCTCTCTGGCTTTCCAGTCCGTTGCCGTGTTGGCGTTGGCTTTCCCGGCCCTGTTCGTCATGGCTGATGCTGGTGATCAGTTGATCGGTATCACTGCCTACAGGGCGGCGGTGCAGGCTTTGGAATTGACCTGAAGGATTGAAGGCGAAGTTCAGTGTTTCACCATCGGGCAGAGTTGTGGCGATACGGTTGCCGGCGGCATCGTACTGGTGGCTGAGCTTGTCTTTTCCCTGCCAGTCGGTGGTAACGCGGCCATTGGCATCGTATTCCCAGCGCAGTTTACGGTGGGTATTTTCTGCTTCGATAAGTTGTCCGCTACGGTTGTAGCGGAAGTTGGTGATTCCGTCCGGGGTGGTTTCTTCCAATAAGCGGCCGAAGGGGTCACGTTCAAAAATGGTGTCGATGCCCTTGCCGCTGACTGTGTCGGTTACGGCTCTGGAACTTACCAGATGGCCGGCGCAGTTGTAGGCGTAGCGGGTAACACGACCGTCGAAGCCAACTTCTTCAATCAGGCGTTCGTTGAGGTCGTATTTAAGCTGGTAGTGCTCGCCGTTTTCATTGGTTAGGCCAATTAAGTTGCGCTCGCCGTCGTAGTGATACTCCAGGCGGCTGCCGTCCGGGTTGGTACGGATCTTAACCTGGCTGAGGCCATCGTAGGCGTAGCAGGTGCTGCGGCCTTCGGAATCCATTACTTCAGCCAATAACCCTTGGGGGTTGTAGCTGTACTGGGTGCGGGCACCGTCTGGAGTGGTCACCGCATGGATACGATCCAGGGCGTCATATTCATAGCGGGTTATCTGGCCCGGGGCGTGCTGCACTTCTGCCAAGCGACGAGCACCGTCGTAGCGGTAGTGCTGGGCGCGGCCCATGGGGTCTTTGACCGCTGCGAGCTTGCCTTCGGGATTCCACAGGTAGCGGGTGGTATTGCCGAGAGGGTCGGTAACGCTGCCGATCAGGCCAACGGGGTTATAGCCGTATTGGGTGCTGTTGCCGAGGGGGTCTTTGCTGGCAACGATCTGGCCATTTTTGTTGTATTCCCGTTGCCAGCTATTACCGGCGGGGTCGGTAACTTTTGCGGGCAGGCCTTCACCGTTGTATTCGATACGGTGGTTATTGCCGGCGGCATCGGCCTTTTGTATCAGGCGACCCTGGTCATCGTATTGGTAAATTTCTTCGCGCAGGCTGCCATCGTCGCTGGGCAGCTGTATTCGGGTGACCTGACCCAGGTCGTTGTAGCTGTAGAGAGTCTCTGCACCTTCCGGGTCGCGGTGATAAATCGGTAGGGCACGGTCGTTAAAGCGGTAGCGCTCTTTACCGCCGCGGGTATCGGTGACGGTAACGCCCTTGCCGTCATCGTCCCAGGCAAACTGGTAATTGTAGGTATCCTGCCCATCGATCGGGTCACCCCACTGGCGCACACAGCGGGCGGAGGGGCCTTCGGCATCCCATTCAAAGTGGAAGTGGTAGCCGGTTTTTAGGGTGCGCTGCTTAATGACGTGCTGGTGATATTGATACTCCTCACTGTGGCCGTCAGCATCAGTAGCTTTGGTCAGGTCGCCTTCATCGCTGTACTCATAATTTGCGAGTACTTTGATGCGGCCGTCACGGGTTTCTTTTTTCAGCTCACCGATGCGCTGGCTGTTTGGCTGCCCTTGCGGCGGGCTGATATGCAGGGCTTCACCGATACTGCTTTCGATACAGATCAGGCGTTCGTCGATATAGTGGAACAGGTAATAGTTACCGTAGCCATCGCGGATTTCTGCAAGCTTGAGGGTGCCTTTATCACCGGTGGCCCTAAAGTGTTTTTGTACTCCGTTGGGGGCGCCGTAGGGGGTCACTATCCAGTGATCATCATTAACGCGGGTGAGGCTTAACTGCTCCACTACGTTGTGGCTGCAGCCGCTGTCTCCTGGAGCGGGCAGGCTGATTACCCGGCCCTCGGCATCGTGGAACTGCACTGCTTTGCCTGGGCGCCACGCCAGCTTTTCACCCAGGGTGTGGGTCCAGCCGTGGCCCAGGCCGAAGTCTTTGGCATTACTGCTGCGGTAGGTGCGCGCCACGGTTAGTGGCAGTGGACCATCCAGTACGGCATCGACCAAAGTAAGGCGTTCTTCACCCGTTTTTAGGTTAATAGGGTCGCCACCTTCGCAGGCCTTGCCATTACATTGGGAGCTATCCCCGTTGTGGTTTTCCCCAGTCTGGCTATTGGCTTTATCCGCTTCGCTGGATTGGCTGGTCTTACTGCTATCGCTAGCCTGAGAATTATTGCTGTTATTACCAGAGCTATTTCCGCTTTGGTTGCTGTTATTGGCACTAGAGCTACTGGAACTACCACTGGAGCTTGAACTGCTCGAAGAGGGGCCATTCGAATTGGATGGGGCTGCTGCATCGGAAGAGCTCAAGTCGGAAAAGCTGGCTCCATTGCCCTTGGCATTACCACCTCGCTTTTTGGCAAGCAGATTACGTTGCTTTTTCAACTTGGCGAAGTCGAGCATCAAATCGCCTATGCCGCGGAAAGCTCCCAACAGGCGCGTATTTTTCGCCATGGCCGCCACAGCGCCAACGCCACCGGTAACCGCCGCCAGTACGATGGTGAGAATAATCTCAAAGGCACCACCACCAGCCATTTCGGTGATTTCAAGGCTGTGCTGAGCTTTTACATAGTCCTGGGCAAAGCGAAAAATCGAATCCCGCAGTGCCGGCTCGTCATAAATCACCTGGGCCACTTCGAGAGCCAGCTCCAGCTGCTGCCTGGTGATCTTGGAGGGATCAAAGCCAAGCACATCGACTGCTTCCCGATGCACTGCAGAGAGGTACTCTTTGCCGGATTCCTCGAAGCTCTTATCGTACAAAAGGTAGTTTGCTGTTGCCGTGCTGAGTTCCCTGGCCTGGCGCATGGGATTAACGAGCGCAGCTACTTCCATCACGTCCTTGCCCCAAACGGCCAGGCCCCAAGCGGCATTGCCCAAGCCGGTAGCACCGCGATCAATATAGGCACCCACTTTCTCTAAGGGGGAGCGCTGCTCGTGACGCTGCTGGATCAGCGCCGCCTCGGCTCTTTCTTGGGCGATAATCTGCTGTAAGCCCATGCGGATCTTGGCAATCAATTCTGACTGCTTGTCAGCAAGAGCGCTGGCTGCAAACGGAGCTTCTTCGATAATCAGGCGATTTTGGACCAGGGCCAGGTAAATTTCCTGCTCCCGACTGGAAAGGTGACCAGGTACTTCGCTCAACGGCCCCAAAAAGACAGTACCTGCCTGGCTTGACTGGATACTGACACTCAGCGCATTACAGGAGATACCATTCATACCAAAAAAGTATTCGTGGATCTCCTGGATTACAGCATCATCGAACATCGACAACAACTGGCTGGCATTGACCTTCAGGGGAATGCCCGTCTGGTACGCCCAACCAACTCTGACCATATAACGAACGCCTTGCCTGTTCTCGACACTTAGCTGCATGGATAATCCTTCAAACGCCGTAAGCCCGCTTTGCGCCAGCCTTTTACTATCATGTTCTGGTCCAATAAATCGTCTTGATTTATTTTTTCGTCTCTGTATTGGGGCCCCGGCTCTACTACCAGGTTCCTTCATTAGTACTGCTTAATTTGCAGCCAACAATAATACGTTCTGCACGGTTGAATCCCCCTAAATAACTTGTTGGATTAGGGTAATCGCAATTTGTGAAATCTTGAATAGTGAATACCATTGCCTATTTGGCTTATGGAAATTCTATTCGCCAATAGTATCAATTCACCGGTATTTGGATGAGGTGAGGCCAAAGCTACTGGCAGGAAATACCTGAAATTACGACCTGCCGGGCAGGTTACCGCAAATGGACCAACGGGGGTAGATAGCTGTCATTACACGAGTACTACAAATCAAAGAGAGAACTTGACAAAAAAAGATATTTAAAATTAATCGAATTTGGCCACCTCCTGGAACTGCTCCAAGCTGTGGGTAATTTCTAGAAACTAACCTAAGGGAAAATTAAATTACAAAACTAGGTCGTAACAAAAAATGATCTATATAAGGAAGAACCGACCTTACATAAGCCATAGTTTTCGGGCGGTCATAAGCATACTTATTCACCTTAACCGACACATTAGCGGCAATTAAGAATGAGATGTGAAACCGCCATAAAGCAGTTTTACTCAATAAAACGGCAAGCTATGGAAAGGGA
The DNA here is from genome assembly GCF_041447265.1 of Microbulbifer epialgicus. NCBI lineage: Bacteria > Pseudomonadati > Pseudomonadota > Gammaproteobacteria > Cellvibrionales > Microbulbiferaceae > Microbulbifer > Microbulbifer epialgicus. The sequence continues at coordinate 35,064 of NZ_JBGMEK010000036.1, read as the reverse complement.
AAGAAAACTTTTTTATGCAGCCAGCGCCCAGATTTTACATCTAAGACACTTTTGCCATCACCAATCCTGCAGAGATTTTGGCTGGTGATGGCTTACATCAAAAACCTACTATTCGATCTCTTTGATACGCATGGAACTGGTGTGCCCACCCACATTGAGGCGCTCACCCTGTGTGATCAGTACCCTTTGGCCTTTCTGCAGGTCGATGCGCTGGCTGAGTACTTCGATAATAGACTCTGTTAAATGACCTAGCGGGACCGCAGCCGGGTCAAAGCTGATAGGCTCAACACCACGCAAGAGTACCAGTTGGCGTGCAACATTTGGATGTCGTGTCATTGCGTAGATAGGCAGGCGGGTATTGGCGCGAGACATCATGCGAGGGGTGCGTCCGGACTCGGTCAGGGCCGCCACGGCACAGAGATTCTTCACCCGGGAAGCCACATCAATTGCTGCCTGAGCAATTACGGTATCAATACGGTCTGAGGCACCGTGCTCCTCCGGTGTACAGGGCACACTGCCTAGATACTGTTCAGCACCCACAATCACCTCACTCATGGACTCCACTGCCGCCACTGGGTAGTCACCAGCTGCAGTTTCGGCAGAGAGCATCACTGCATCGGTACCATCCAGCACCGCATTGGCCACGTCCATTACTTCCGCGCGGGTGGGCGTCGGGCTGGTGATCATAGACTCCATCATCTGCGTCGCAGTAATCACACCGCGATTGAGCGCATTGGCACGATTGATCAATTTCTTCTGTACGCCCACTAGAGCTGGATCGCCGATCTCCACACCCAGGTCACCACGGGCCACCATAATGGCATCGGATGCGAGAATCAGGGCATCCATCTCCGCATCGTCAGCTACAGCCTCGGCACGCTCCACTTTGGCCACAATCGCGGCCTGACTGCCGGCCACTTGCATGGCTTTGCGTGCGGTTTCCAGGTCTTCTGCACAGCGGGGAAAGCTCACAGCAAGGAAATCTACCGCAAGTTCAGCGGCCAACTCGATATCCCGATAATCTTTTTCTGTAAGTGCCGGTGCAGAAAGGCCGCCACCAAGTAGGTTGATACCCTTGTTGTTGGACAACTTGCCACCTTGCAGCACACGACAATAAAGTTTGCTCGAGGTAGTGCCAGTTACCTCTAGGCGGATCTTGCCGTCGTCCAGAAGAAGGATATTGCCTGATTTGCAATCGCTGATCAGGCTGGGGTAATCGACTCCTACGCGGTGCTCATCACCACCTTCGGGCGGGCAGTCGAGATCCAGCGTGAATTCGTCATTATTCTCCAGGTCGACACTGCCTTCGGCAAAACGGGCTATGCGAATCTTGGGCCCTTGCAAATCTCCCAGTACACCGACAGTTTTACCCTGTGCAGTTGCGGCATCACGCACCTCTTCCACCCTGCGGCGGTGGTCATCGGCAGAGCCGTGAGAGAAATTCAGGCGCACAATATTCACCCCGGCGCGGATCATTTCCTCAATTACGCGAGGCTTGTCTGTGCCGGGCCCCAAGGTAGCGACGATTTTTGTATGGCGAATCATATGGTCCCGTCAGGTGTTTATGAAAAGTTGAATTTGCCGGGCCGACCCGTCACCTTTTCGTGGGGGATTGATCGACCCTAAATGTACAAGGCGAGCTCACAGGTTTTCCCATACCTGTGCGCCGGCCCTACGGCCAGCGAATATCGATCAGTTCACTCAGGCGGACTCTGCAACCGGCAGACCCAGCTGCAGCGTGGCGGCCATGGCCAAACTGGTATCCAGCATGCGATGGGAAAAGCCCCACTCGTTATCGTACCAGGCCATTACTTTCACCAGGTTGCCATGTACACGGGTGTGATTGGCATCGAAGTGGCTGGAGGCACTGGTATGATTGAAGTCCACAGATACCAACGGCTGGTCACAGTAAGTTAGAATTCCATTACTGGCTTCTGCAGCCCGCTGCATTATGCGATTCACTTCCTCGACCGTAGTATCCCGCCCCGCAATTAGTTGGCAGTCCACCAAGGAAACATTGCTCACTGGTACTCGCACCGCCATTCCATCCAGGCGGCCTTTCAACTCCGGCAGTACCAAGCCAACAGCGGCGGCGGCGCCCGTCTTAGTAGGAATCATATTGTCAGCTGCCGCGCGTGCCCGATAAATATCCGCATGGACAGCATCCTGGGTATTCTGGTCATTGGTGTACGCATGTATGGTGGTCATAAAGCCACGCTCTATACCCAATTCACGGTGTAACGCCTGAGCCACAGGTGCCAGGCAGTTAGTCGTACAGGACGCATTGGAGACCACGCGGTGATCAGCCGTCAGGTTTGCATCATTTACGCCATACACTACAGTGAGGTCAGCGTCTTTCGAAGGTGCGGAAATCAGCACGGCACCGGCACCCGCTGCAATATGTGCGGAGGCGGAAGCCTTGTCAGTAAAACGACCGGTGCACTCCAACACCAGGTCCACGCCCAATTGTCTCCACGGTAATTTGGCAGGGTCGCGCTCCTGACAGACTTGCACTCGGTCACCGCCAATGACCAATGCATTACCATCCACTTTTACTTCGCTAGAAAAACGGCCATGAATGGTGTCGAAACGGGTGAGGTGCGCATTGGACGCAACCGGGGCGAGATCATTAATTGCAACCAATTGGATGCGATCACTGTAACCGGACTCGTAGATGGCTCGGGTGATGTTGCGGCCAATACGACCGTAACCATTGATGGCAATTTTAACTTTCATCTGGCTTTACCCTATTTATAAGCTTCTGGTTTCCCATGCTGCACCCATCAAAGAGCGCACTTTAAAAAACGTTTATGACGATTAACCTGGCAGTACAGCAAGCCATCTCACTTGCCCGGTTACCGTTTCTAAAACCCCAAAACCACACCTCTGGAAAGATAGTCGACCTAATGCTGGCAGCAGGTTAAGATTTTAATGTCGCAGCCTGCTTTGACAGCCGGGTGATCTCTGCCCAGTTTTTCTCCCGAACCAGCGTACTGGATGCCATCCAGGAGCCACCCACACAAACCACGTTATTAAGCGCCAGGTAATCGGCTGCGTTATCCGGGCTGATTCCCCCCGTCGGGCAAAAGCGCACTTCCGCCAAAGGGCCTGCGAGGGACTTCAACATGGGGACACCGCCGGCAGCTTGGGCGGGGAAAAATTTTTGGTAGCGATAACCTTGCTCATATAGGCGCATAGCTTCCGAGGCCGTAGCGGCACCCGGCAAAAGCGGTACTTCGCCAGCATCCGCTGCAGCCAGCAACTGCTCTGTCGCACCGGGACTCACCAGAAAGCTGGCTCCGGCATCAACGGAGCGACGCAGATCATCACCATTTAACACAGTACCGGTACCCACATGTGCTTCAGGTAAATGCTTGGCAATCTGCTCCACCACTCCCAGTGCGGCCTCTGTACGCAGAGTGACTTCGAGTACATTCAACCCTCCCTCAAGCAACGCAGTTGCCAGAGGTAATGCATCTTCAACCTGATCAACAACCAACACTGGGACAACGCCAGCAACCTGCAAAATGTCGGCGATATTTTTCTGCATCAATCAATTCCAAATCATTTGTTAAGGCGCCCAATAAACAGTGACCGGTTTCAGCCCCTGCTTGAGAATACTGCGCACCGGCATTTCTATTTCATCGCTTCCGAGTAGCGCCTCACGATAAACTTTCAGTTTTTCCTCACCAGTAATCAGTAGTTTGATATTTTTGGCCTGCAAAATCGCACTCAGAGTCAGTGACATACGCTCAGTATTTGCACCAGTTACTTCACTCTGTTTAGCGGTAATCGCACTGCATAGCTTGCCAGATTCCGGCTTTAACGCTTGCACAAGACCTTGTGCATCAGGGAACAACGAAGCGGTGTGGCCATCATTGCCCATTCCCAGTATGCAAACATCAAAAGGGCGTGATAGCTCGGCATAGGCACGCTCACAATCAGGCTGGCCTTCAGCTGCAGTTGCGTATAGGTTTTTCATGCCCAGCAATGTAGCTTCTGCCGCATAATTTTGGATTAAATTGTTTTCAATAAATGCCTGATTACTGCCACTATGAGATTTATCCACCCAGCGTTCATCTACCAGTGCGATAGTTATCTTTGACCAAGGCAAGGGGCGCTTGGACAGCTCCTGGTAAACCGGCTTAGGAGTACTGCCACCAGAAACCAGAAAGGTCGCCTGCCCCTGCTCTTTAATACCCTTTTGCAGCTCGCTGGCGCAGTCATGAACCAGTGCTTGTACCAAGCGTTCACGATCGGAATAAAATTTTTCTTCAGCCATGAATATTTCCATTTTTCCAGGGAAATGCGCCCTCTAGTGGCAGAACACCTCCCACAGTCATTACTTGGCGTTAAACCAGTGGCGGCCACTGGGGGCCAGTAACTCACTGGATTCCTTTGGACCCCAGCTGCCAGCGGTATAATCTTTTGGCTGGTTATTGGTCTCACGCCAGTGTTCAATAATCGGATCCACCCAAGCCCAGGCTGCTGCCACTTCATCACGGTGAATAAACAGAGCTGAATTATTCGCCGCCGCATCCAACATCAAGCGTTTGTAGGCATCGCTGTGGAAACTGTCGTAGGTATCCGAAAGGGTTAAATTCAATTCTGCCGGTTGTAATTCAGTGGTAAGACTGTCCATTTTCTTGGCCATTAATACCAGCTTGATACTCTCTTCCGGCTGCAAGCGAATGACCAGGCGATTGGGAATAACTTTACCGGCACTTTCGTCATAGACGTGGTGGGATACATTTTTGTACTGCACCACAATTTCTGCACAGCGTTTTTCCATGCGCTTGCCGGTACGCAAGTAGAAAGGCACACCAGCCCAACGCCAGCTATCGATATGTGCCTGAATGGCTACAAATGTTTCTGTAGCACTGACGCCGCCTTTTAATTCATCCAGGTAACCTGGCACCTGTTGTCCATCAATTTCACCGGCAACGTACTGTCCGCGTACTACATTTTTGTCCACATCCAACCCGGTAAGTGGCCGCAATGCCTCCAACACTTTAATTTTCTCAGCACGAATATTTTTCGCGGACATAGTATTGGGGGATTCCATCGCGATCAGGCACAGCAGCTGCAGTAGATGGTTTTGCACCATATCGCGCAAGGCTCCGGTTTCATCGTAAAAACCAGCGCGCCCTTCAAGACCTACAGTTTCTGAAATACTGATCTGGATATGATCAATACTTTTCGCATCCCACAAGTGCTCAAACAATACATTGCTGAATCGCAGCGCCAGCAGATTTTGTACCGTTTCCTTACCCAGGTAATGGTCTATGCGGAAGATGTTATTTTCCGGAAAATAGCTGGCAATCTTGCTGTTAATTTCATCGGAGGTTTGTGCGTTGTAACCCAATGGTTTTTCAACGACTACGCGGGAATTTTCACTAATCAGCCCCTTAACAGAAAGATTTTCACAGCAGGGACCAAACACCGCAGGAGGGATAGCTAGATAGAAAATTCGCACTCGCTTGGGATCAGCACCGAGGATATCCGCCAAGTGCTCCCACTGATCATCGGGCACGGCAATATCCAGTGCGATTGGGCGCAGTAATTGACTAAAACCATCCCAACTGGATTCACTGTACTCACCTTCGCGCAGATATTGCTGTAACGCCTGATGAGCCGTCTGTATATATTGGTCAGCATTTTCTTGACGGCGACATACGGGAAGGATTCGGCTATCACCAGCCAGGCTCCCTTCCCGATATGCGCGGTACAGCGCCGGGATCAGCTTGCGCAAAGCCAAGTCACCGCCGCCGCCAAACAACACCATATCAAATGGGTTATGCATAAATTTCGCTCTGAAATTGTTCTGTTGCGGTATCGTTCGACACCGCTTTAATTAAAAAAGAATACTGGCACCGCTCTCCGCACCACTGGCAATAGCACGCATCTTGGTGAAGAGTTCACGACCCATACCTCGTGCACTTTCGGACAAGTCACACTGCGCGGCTTCACGCGCGGTAAATTCTTCTTCATCCACATGTACGTGCAGTACCCCAGCTTCGGAGTCCAACTCGATAATGTCGCCGTCGCGCACCTTTGCGATGGGACCGCCCTCAACCGCTTCCGGCGACACATGAATAGCCGCAGGCACCTTGCCAGAGGCTCCAGACATACGTCCATCAGTCACCAGCGCCACTTTAAATCCGCGGTCTTGCAGCACACCCAAGGGGGGAGTCAGTTTGTGCAGTTCCGGCATACCATTGGCCTGGGGGCCTTGAAAACGCACTACCGCCACAAAATCTCGCTCTAATTCGCCCGCTTTAAAACGTTCCAATAACTCGTCCTGATTGTGCAGAACTATCGCCGGCGCCTTAACTTTAAGGTGCTCGGGTTTGATCGCTGAAACCTTGATCACACTACGGCCGAGATTGCCCTCCAGCAATTGCAGACCTCCGTGATGAGAGAAAGGATCACTTACCGGGCGAATTACCGAGGTGTCACCACTTTCTTCCGCAGTGGGACGCCATACCACCCCATCTCCAGTCTCATTAAGGAAGGGGTCATCGCAATAGGGCTTGAGTCCCGAACCACCCAGTACGGTATAAACATCGTCATGTAACAGGCCGGCAGAAAGCAGCTCACGAATCAGCAGCTGCATGCCACCAGCCGCGGCAAAATGATTGATATCTGCACTACCGTTCGGATAGACGTGACATAGCAAGGGCACCACTTCGGAGAGATCCGCCATATCCTGCCAAGTCAGCTGAATGCCGGCAGCTCGCGCCATGGCCACTAGGTGTAGTGTGTGGTTGGTGGAGCCACCGGTGGCCAGCAGCCCCACTATTCCATTCACAAAAGCTTTTTCCGTTAGGATTTTCGCGATTGGCGTATGCAGGCTGGGCTCGGTAATTTTTGCCAACTGGGCCACTGCTGCTTCGTTCAGGGCATCCCGCAAACCGGTGCCAGGATTAACAAAAGAACTGCCTGGTAGCTGCAGGCCCATGATCTCCACCAGCATCTGATTGCTGTTGGCGGTACCGTAGAAAGTACAAGTACCAGCACTGTGATAAGAGGCACTTTCGGCTTCCAGCAACTCTTCGCGACCGACCTTGCCTTCGGCATAGAGTTGGCGCACCCGCACCTTTTCCGCATTAGAGAGACCCGTGGGCATGGGGCCCGCGGGAACGAAAATGGAAGGTAAGTGACCGAAAGCCAGGGCACCGATGACAAGGCCAGGTACAATCTTGTCGCAGATACCGAGGAACATGACGCCTTCAAACACATCGTGAGATAGCGCCACAGCTGTGGACATGGCAATCACATCGCGGGAAAAGAGACTCAGCTCCATCCCCGCTCTCCCCTGGGTCACACCATCACACATCGCGGGCACACCCCCAGCCACTTGGGCCGTAGCACCGTGACGCGCCGCCGCCTCTTTCAGGCGAGCAGGGTAAGTGCCATAGGGCTGATGCGCGGACAGCATATCGTTATAGGCAGTAACAATACCCAGGTTGGGTCCACGCCCAGACGCGATCAGCTGCTTGTCTTTTTCTGGTGAGGCGGCAATCGCGTGAGCCAAGTTGCCACAGGATAAGTGCGCACTAGCTCGCCCCTCGATATGCGCCTTTTCCACCTGCGCCAGATACTGGGCACGAGTTTCCTCACTGCGTTGAATAATGCGATCGGTAACTGCCTGAACCTTGCTGTGAACCATGACTCTTCCGTATTAATTCTGCTGTGGCGCGGGCCTAAGCCAATTCGCTCGCGACATACTTTTGGAGGTGACTCAACCACCAGTAATCATCAACCTTTTGAAGGGCATACCATTTGGAAGATCCTCTCACTCCAATGCTTGGGTTGTAGTGCGACTGATGGCCTATCACCCAATATCAGTGCCTGGCCCTTTAGACCCTGACTGCGTGCGAAACCCGTTTTCTAGGTATCCGATCCAATAAAAAGAAAAAAATCGTCCATAAAAACTATTCCGGGCCTATTTACAGGGTTTTCTTGCTGCTATTCAGAATCCCAAATCACGCCCATACAGCCCGCCGTATCCTGTTTAGCGCCCTGCATATTAATAGGGGGCCGCTACCTCCTCCCTTTCTCTTCGGGGAGAAGCTCTGCACCCTGTGTTTCCAAGCCCCAGGTAAACCCAGTCCACCTTAGTGGAGCCCATTATGTAGTAAAACTACAAAACCAATCAAGGGTTTACTATTAGTCTTGGAAAACCAATCCATTACATGCCAATAATTATCGTGAAAGTGGCGCTAAACCCATCCAAATACCACGTTAAAGCCTTTTCTAGACAGACAGTGCAAAAATTTTGAGACCGACACATCAGTCATATGTAAGAATTTTACATAAAAAAGAAGGAGCTGACAGAGAGCAAGAGAAAGCAAGACACAAGCGATAGGTCTCACTCACAACCTGAAAAAGGCTTTACAGAGAAGGGTTAACCGCAACATTACTGATAGAATCCGGCGCTCGCTGGCGGTAATGGGATAACAGCAGCCACACTATTACCCAGGCAACTCAATGTACAACAGACTCAGACAACAAGGATCGATACACAATGAAAGTCACAATTAATGACGTGGCCGAGCGCGCGGGCGTATCGATTAAAACTGTCTCCCGGGTCATCAATAACGAACCCTCGGTGCGCCCAAGCACCCGCAAGCGGGTACTGGAGGTGGTGCAAGCACTTAATTATCGCCCCAACTTGGCGGCTCGCAACTTGGCGGGGACCCACTCCTACTCCATCGCCTTTATTTACGATAACCCTAATGCCTATTACGTTATCGATATGCAAAACGGTATCCTTGAAGCCTGCCGGACTCAGGGCTATGAACTTTTGATCCACCCGAGCAATGCGAAATCCAGCACCATCCATGATGAATTGCGCCGGTTGGTGGAGCAGAGCAGGATTGCGGGCCTGGTACTCACCCCTCCCTTTTCCGAAACTCAAGAAGTGATTGAGACTCTTAATTCCCTGGATGTTAAGTATGTACGGATTGTGTCATCCCATGGCACAGATGAGGGGGAGCACAACTGTATCCGCATTGATGACGCCGCCGCAGCTTTTGAAATCACGCAACACCTGTTGGGGTTGGGACACAGGCGTATTGGTTACCTGTCCGGAGGCACCGAGCACTTCTCCACCCTGGGCCGCCTGGAAGGTTATAAAGCAGCTCTGCAAAAAGCTGGTCTACTCTACGATGCGCAGTTAGTGGCACAAGGGGAGTATTCTTTCGATTCGGGCGTAGAGAGCGCAACTGCACTCCTGAAGTCCAGTCAGCCGCCTACAGCAATTTTTGCCGGCAACGATGAAATCGCCGCAGGCGCTTTATTTGCCGCGCGTAAGCTCAACTTCGACGTGCCCCGGCAGCTCTCTATCACCGGCTTCGAAGACAGTCCCTTTTCGCGCCAAACTTGGCCCAAACTCACCACCGCGCATCAACCCAATGAGGAAATAGCCCGCTGTGCGGCAGAGCTGACACTTGAGCAGGTTCACTGCAAGGGCAGTGGAGAGAGAGACAGCCAGAAAAAAATAAAGCAAGAAAAGACAATTATTCGCAGCTTCACCCCCAAACTGATCGTGCGGGAATCTAGTGGGCCAGCGCCTGAAAAAATATGCAGTAGTTAAGGCTTTCTATTAGGCCGGAAGTAAAAAATACACTTCTCTCGCGACATGCTGTGAATCCATCCTCATATGCTCATTATCGGTACCCATGCCTCATACGGTCCCGAGTAAAATGTATTCTTCCCCCGCCTTTTTAGTGAGTATGACTTTTTTAAAGTACGAGGAAATCATTTACCAAAAACAGGGCGGCCACCAATCCAGGTTTTTCGCACTCGAAATTGCTTGTCCAGCTGAATTAAATCCGCCCTTGCACCAGGGACAACCCTCCCTGTATTCAACCCTAGAAATTGGGACGGATACAGGCTCGCCATACGCAAGCCCTCGCCAATTTCCACATAACACCAGCGACAAATATTTTGCACTGCACCGATCATATCCAGATGTGAACCGGCCAACTCTCCTGTGCTAGAGGTTAACTTGTCTCCTTCGCGGGTAACCACCCGGTCGAATAATGGAAAACTAAGCGCATCGCTTCCCACCAGCGACATGGCATCGGTGACCAATATTAATTTACCGCGCGGCTTGGATTTTAAAGCAAGATTCATAGCCTCGGGGCAAACATGGTGGCCATCAGCTATCAACCCACACCAGGCCTCATCACTAATTAAGGCTGTCCCCACCATGCCCGGCTCACGGGAGTGCAGCGGTGACATGGCGTTGTAAAGATGGGTAAACCCCGAGGCCCCAGCCTCCAGCGCCGCACGCACGGTTTTCCCATCGGCATTGGAGTGGCCGAGACAGACAGTGACCCCCATTGATACCAACCGGCGAATATCTTCCACCGACACAGTTTCCGGAGCCAGAGTGATAACCTTGACACCCAGGTCATCACGGGCATACAGGGCCCATTCTGCATCGCTCAGGGAACGGATCAAACCCTGCTCATGAGTCCCCTTCTTAGGGATACTCAGATGTGGCCCCTCAAAGTGAATGCCAATCACCCCTGGAATCCCTTTTTTTAGTGCGTCACTCACTGCGTCGGCGGCACGCTGCATAACTTCGAGCCGATCGGTGATTAAAGTAGGTAAGAAGGCAGTAGTGCCGAATTGTGCATGGGCAGCACCAATGGTGCGCAGTGCCGCGACGCTGGGCTCCTGATTGAAGAGTACACCGCCGCCGCCATTTACCTGCACATCCACCAAGCCTGGAGCCAACAGGCCGGCAATATATTGCGCGCCACTCGGCGCGCTCTCTCCAATGGAAAAAACCTTCCCATCCTCTCCAACAGTCAGGGCAACTTCTTCAAGAATCTGCTCGCCGTCAAACAATTGCTCCACTAATAGGGTATAACCCACGCGCCCCTCCTTAATAATTCCCCTATTACGGGGGTTCTGTGGGCAAATTATTATACGGTCTGAGTCACCTTTTTCAGTCCCGCCGGTTCGTCCGGGTTTATGCCACGGCTAACGGCCACGTGGGCGACATCAATATAAAAGCGCTGCAGCAATGCCAGCGGCGCCACTCGTGGATGCACCCCTTTACGCGGTACATGCAGATTGACCAATGTGCCTCCCCGACGCACTATATCGTCAATCTGCTCACTGTGGCAGCGAAAAGATTCATCCTCGATTGGTACATTAACCACGGTCAATTTGCCTTCCACCAAGGTCACTGGGCCGTGTAAAAACTCCGCACTGGAAAATGACTCAGCGTGGATATTGCACACTTCTTTCAGCTTCAGGGCCAATTCGCGAGTAATTCCATAGCCGGGGCCACGCCCAAGCACGACCAGGTTTTGTACAGCGGCAAGGTCTTCGGGGCGCAACTGGATATCCGCATTCACCGCCGCTTCCAAAGTCTCCGGTAATTTATCCAACGCCTGCTTCAGTGCTTTATCCTCGGTCCAGTAGGCCACCAGTTGCAGGATTGCAGATAAGGTTGCCAGATAGCTCTTGGTGGCGGCTACCGCCTTTTCCGGGCCCGCCTTCAAGGGAATCACCTGATCGACGACCTCCTTAATCGGCGCCTGCTCATCATTCACTAGCGCAACAGTATAGGCACCGCACTCTCTGGCCATTCGAGCCTGGGCGAGGATGTCCGGGCTGCGACCAGACTGGGATATCACCAGTACCAGGGCGTCATCCAGTTTTAATTTGCGTCCGTAGACACTGGAAACCGACGGTGCCGCAGCAAAGGTAGGCGTACCCGTTTCTATCTCTATCAGGTATTTGGCAAAAACACCGGCATGATCGGAGGAGCCACGCCCCACAATCATGACAAATCGCGGAGGCTGCCCACGCAAGCGCTCGCCCAGGCGCGCCATATTTCCAGCATTGTTTTGTAGCTGCTCGGCAATTCTTGCTGGGGCCTCCCGGGCCTCAGCTTCCATGATTGTGGTGGCCATGCCGCCCTCCACTCGTACTGACACTGGTACCCAGTCCCTCATTCCCTTTATCTTCGTGGGAAAAACTAGGACCACAACAAATAGTCTATGCGTTAGCCACACACAGGTCACACCCATTTGTCACAATGGGTTGCCACTGTCATTCCCTTTCCCAAGCAGGGAAGGGCCGCATGGCCAATCCAACATTTTCAGCGCCAACTCACCAAGTAACAGTCCATCATCTATGCTTGGGGTTGACCCATCGGCAGCGGCCGAAAATTTCCACAGGAAAGAGTCGATGGCAAAGCCAGCTAGCACGCCAATAATGTATTTCTGGCGCACTGTTGCGCTAATTGCCACCTTTCTACTGATCAGCAGCTGCTCCAGTATTCAGTTCGTCTATAACAACATAGATTACTGGATACGATGGAAGGCTAGCGACTACGTCAATCTGGATAGAAACCAGAAAGGCGAGCTGAGCGCGGCCCTGCAAAGTTTCTTTCGCTGGCACCGGCAAACACAATTACCCCGTTACGCAGACTTCCTCACTCAGCTGGCGGAACGGGTTGATGAAGGTGAGCTGGAAAACCCCCAGCTGGAACCTGTAGAAAAGCAAGTTGAAAAGTTCCTGCTTACTGCCAGTGAAAATGCCTACAATCTTTTGCTGCCAATTGCCGCTCAGCTCAGCGAGCGCCAGATTAATGAGCTGCAAGGCAATCTTCTAAAAAAAGATCAGAAAAGCCTGAAAAAATGGCAAAAATCTCCGGAAAAAATCCGGCGTAAGCGGGATAGGCAGATACGCAGGGAAAGCGTCCGCTGGCTCGGCACCCTTACAGAAGAACAAAAAAACCTGATTGCCGCCTGGGTAGCCAAAATAGAATACAACCCCCTGCAACGCAGTGAGCAGAGACGCCTCTGGCAAGCAAAGGTCATCGAGTTATTACGTACAAAGCCGACAGGATACCTGGAGAGGTTGCGCAGCCTACTGCTTAACCCAGAGCAACTCTGGTCGCCCCAGTACCGTGAGGCTCAGGAAAAACGCAAACTGCAGGCGCGGGAACTGGGAGAACAAATATTATCCAGCACCAGCCCAGCCCAGCGTCGCCACCTCAGCAATACACTACGGAAATACGCCCTCGACTTCCGCACCCTCGCCAGCCAGTGACTATTCAACCGAAGCGACAAGTTAAAACATTCGGGCTTTAAGTACTACTGGGTCAGAAGGAAAGAATACCCTGCACTCAAGACGCGCGGTGAATACATCCCTGCAAGCTCGTAATCGGCATCCATGCCTCATACGGTCCCGAGCGCAGGGTATTCTTTCCTTCCCCCTTTTTAGTAGATTCAAAAGAAAAAATTTAACCCGTTCTAATACAGGGCTGACGAAGCCGCACACCGCCTGCTAAGCTCGCCAACTCCAATGACTAGCGAGGGGAAATCACGTGCAAATCGAATCCGCTACCAGCATCCAATTAGCAGAGTTAGAAAAGGAATTGAGCGCCCATTATGAGCGTATCTGCCAACACGAGCTGAGTTTGGATATTACCCGCGGCAAACCCTCAGCAGAGCAATTAAATTTATCCGATAATCTCGACGGCATCCTCGCTGCCGATTATCGTGCCGCCGATGGCACCGATACGCGCAATTACGGTGGCCTGATTGGCCTCACCTGTGCCCGTGAGCTGGGCGCTGATATGTTACAGGTACCCACAGAAGAGGTCATTGCCGCTGGCAACAGCTCCCTCACCTTGATGTATCATGCAGTAGTAACAGGTTACCTGTTCGGCTTTGCTGGCAATACCCCTTGGAGAGAATTGAAGGCGCCTAAATTTCTCTGTCCAGTACCCGGCTACGACCGTCACTTCACCATCTGCGAACAACTCGGCATTGGCATGATCAACATCCCCATGGATGAGGAGGGCCCCGATATGGACGCAGTAGAGAAACATATCCGCGAAGACAGCGAAATCATTGGCATCTGGTGTGTCCCTAAATACTCCAATCCCAGTGGCGTCACCTACAGTAAGGAAACCGTGGAGCGGTTGGCACAATTGGGGCAGATTACCAATCCCGGTTTCCGTATTTTCTGGGACAACGCCTACTCGGTTCATGACCTTGGCCACTATGTGAGCCTTCCTAATATCCGCTCCGCCACCCTGGAAAATGACACTGTTGATTCAGTGCTGCAGTTTGCTTCCACCTCCAAGGTTACCCATGCTGGTTCCGGGGTTGCCTTCGTAAGTGCCAGCAGCGCCAATCTGGCATCCTTGAAACACCAGTTGCAAGCCATGACCATTGGCCCGGACAAGGTCAACCAACTGCGCCATTCCCGTTTTTTTACCGAGTTCACCACCCTAAAAGAACACATGCGCAAGCACGCCAATATCCTTAAACCCAAGTTTGAATGCGTATTGGAACACCTTCAACACGGCCTGGGTGAATCTGATCTGGGTCAATGGGAAAAGCCTGAAGGTGGCTACTTTGTCTCTTTCAATACGCGCCCGGGTTGTGCTAAGACCGTGGTACAACTGGCAGCGGATGCAGGAGTAAAGCTCACACCGGCGGGTGCCACCTTCCCCTACCGAAAGGACCCTGAAGACAGCAATATCCGTATTGCCCCGAGCTTCCCATCCCTAGAGGAGCTCGATACAGCCATGTCTGTATTTGTACTCTGTGTAAAACTGGCAAGCGTTCGACAACAGTTGAAACAAGCAAGCTAATTGCCACCGGGAATTTCATCGAAGATACTGCGGAAAAGGCGACCAACACGGTCGCCTTTTTATTCATTATTTACTGCCGACAGCCTTATCCTGCTAAATAACGTTTGGCAAACTTTTCATCGGCCAAGTCGAGGTCGACTACCACCAACCCATCTACGGAGTCACAAAAATCCGGATCGATATTAAAAGCATGAAAACTGGTGCCTCCCGGCTTAGTGAGGGCAGCATATTTTTTAAAGAGTGGTGGCAGTACCACCCCTTCTTCTCGCAGTACTTGCTTTAGTTGGCGCATATCAGCTATCGAGTCTCCCTGTAATTCCGGTAGGGTTTCACGCCCCTGGAGAAAAGGCAGGCGCGCATCTCCCAGGGAATTTTTCGGAGCAAAGTAATGGGAGAAATAGCGAACTATGGCAGATTTGGCTCGCACGGAAAAAGTACCGGGCATGGAAACCGGCCCAAACAGATAACGTATTTTATTGCGTAAAACCCATTGGCCGATGGCACACCATAGTAAATCCAGCCCTCGCCCTCGCCAATATTCGGGCAGTAAAAAACTGCGCCCAAGCTCTGCAGATCCCGGCAGGCATTGGCGTGGTGGGCAGAGATAATTGAAAAGCGTACTACTATAAATTTCCCCTTCACCAAGAGCCTCCGTTCCCGCCAGGCGATAGGCCCCGGCAATGACTTGGCGCTCATGATCCCATAGCAACAGGTGATCATAATGGGCGTCGAAGGCATCCCAATCCCGGCTATGCCCCGTACCCTCCCCCACTGCCCGGAAAGCCACCTCTCGCACCCGGGCCAATTCACGCATCACCGGACAATCAGCCCTCTGCCGATAAAGACGTACGGAGAACTCACCTTGTGCTGTCAACGCTTCGCAACTTTCAATTATTTTTGCCACCTCGATTTGAGGTTCCGCCGCTGCAATTATCTCGGGGCCAAGAGGGGCGGGTGAACGCTGTAACCTATACACATGCTTGCGCCAGAGCGCTGCCTGGGCACGTGGAGTCAGGGGCCAACTGCGGAAATGCTCCGCTTCGAGCGGGCAACCAATTCGGATATCAATACCTCGGCTAGCCTGCTTAAACATCTCTCGAATCAACCAAAGTGTCGACAGTGGCTTATTCAGCATCGACAGGCCATAAAACCACCAGGAATTTCTGCCGAGTACCTGCACCGGAAGAATCGGTGCATTAACCTTTTCCGCGAAGCGTACAAACCCGGGATTCCATCGACCATCGCGCACTCCCTGAGGGGTCAAACGTGACACTTCCCCAGCAGGGAAAATAATAATGGCACCATCCTGGCCGAGGTGATCATAAATCCCCTGAACATCCGCACGGCTGGTGCGCCCCTGAAAATTGTCCACAGGTAAAAAATAAGGGCGCAGAGGTTTGATATTCCAAAGTAACTGGCTGGCAACGGCCCTTACATCTTTGCGCACCCTCGCCACCATATCGATCAGTGCAAGTCCGTCGAGACTGCCGAGGGGGTGATTGGCAACAATAACCAGCGGTCCACTGACAGGAATCCGTTCAAGTTCGGAGGGCGTTAACTCGTAGCGGAAATTCAATTCGGTAAAAAGCTGGCGGATAAAATCAATTCCACCCAAATGCGGAAAGCGTCGACCAAATTCCATTATCTGCTCTTCGCAACAAATTTTTTTCAGCGTTGCTGAAACCAACTTTCTGGTTGGCTTTTGCGGCGCGGCGCTATACCAGGCATTTTTCTGCAGGAGCGCTTCCAGTTGAATCATGCTGCCACCACCTCTGTCATTATACTGGCGATTTTGGGTGCCCGGTACCAATGCAACAGTTCCAGCCTGCCATCCTGCTGCTCCACCACAGCACTCATAGAGTCGACCCAATCCCCACAATTGGCATAGGTCACTGTACCCTTCCCGATATTTTCAGTGCGCAGTGCCGGGCGGTGGATGTGTCCACAGATAATTCCATCCATTTCCCGCGCTGCTGTCTCTGTTAAGGCAATATTTTCAAAATCCCTCATCATCTGCCGGGCTGCACCCACACGATTTTTTACCTGGCTGGCCAGTGACCACCAGGGTTTGTCAAAACGGCTGCGCCAGTAATTGATCCAGCGATTAAAGCGCAGCATGAGATAATAGCTGCGATCACCTATGTGGTAGCTCACGGGATTCATTTTTAGTTGGTGCTCAAATTGGTCACCGTGAGTGACCCAGTAACAGCGACCATCAACAGCAGTGTGTACCCAGTCCCGCTCAATGCGAATATTGCCGAGGCGCTTGCCGGCCCAGCTGCGCATTGGCGCATCGTGATTCCCCGGAATATAAATCACCTCGGGAGTGAGATTGCTTAATTCCGACAGCATGCCCAGTAACATGGAAGAGGCCTGGCACCAGGTACCTCGCCCTTGTGTCAGGGCATGCATATCGAAAATATCTCCCACCAGGTAAACCGTATCGGCACGGTTCTGCGCCAGAAAGTCCGCCAATCGATCAGGCTCACTGTCCCGACTACCCAAATGAACATCGGATATCCACAGTGCCCGGTAGCGATTGCTCATAGTTAAGAATCCAGCCTCTGACCAGTTATCACCCCCCGTGCAGTTACCATTATCGGTACAAAAGGGGGGCCACCAGCCCGACAAATACCATTAAGTTAGTTTTATGAATCAGTATTCAACGAGCTGCAATCGAGTGAATTTCTGTAAAATCATCGATTGCCTCGGCAATCACTTTGCAGCGATTTGATGACAGTCCGGAGGATTTTTATTGAAGCTTATATTGCAGAGTAAAAGAAGGGATTGCGGAGGCATTCGACGCCCAAATCTACCGAACCGAAGGCCCAGCAGATTTGGTGGGGCAAAAATAGAGAGAGGATTTTAGTCGGTATCCTGTGGATGCCTGACAGGAGGGGCAAACGGAAACTTCGCCACCTTGTCACCCTTGACCTCAACAATCTTGCCTGTCCCCTCTTTCTCCACTTCGTCAATACGCACGATACTATGCATGGGAATGTAGGAGCGGGTTACTGAGGCAAATTCGTTTTTTAGCTTTTCCTCACTGGGATCAACAACCAGCTGGGCCTTCTCCCCAAATACAAACTCCTCAACCTCGATAAAGCCGTACATATCGCTCTGATAGATAGCCCGGGCATAGAGTTCATACACTTGGTTCTGATTGTGGAAAATTACTTTATATATCGGGTTGGCCATAAGTCTCTCAGGAGGGGGTATGCCCCGAAGATCGAAATTGTTCAGAAACCGGGCAAAGCCCGAAAAAGCGCGCAAGAATAGCACAGCTTCTCACCCGCTAATATAGCCATCTATGCAGTACCGGGTCGTGTCGCTATAATGCCCCACCCTTTCAATTGACCAGTTTTTAATCAGGCGCGATATGTCCGATACACCGGCGAAAAAGCTATACATCAAAACCCACGGCTGCCAAATGAATGAGTACGATTCTGCCAGGATGCGCGATCTGCTTGGCGAGTCCCACGCCATGGTACCTACTGACGACCCCGAAGAGGCGGACGTGCTGCTGGTCAACACCTGTTCTATTCGTGAGAAAGCCCAGGAAAAACTATTCCACCAGTTAGGTCGCTGGAGACGCCTCAAAGAAAAAAATCCCGACCTGGTCATCGGCGTCGGCGGCTGTGTAGCCAGCCAGGAAGGCGAGGCCATCGCCAAGCGTGCACCCTATGTGGACCTCATTTTCGGCCCGCAGACTCTGCACCGCCTGCCGGACATGATGGAAACCCAGGAGCAGAAAAACGGCGTAGTGGTTGTGGATATTAGCTTTCCGGAAATCGAAAAGTTTGACCGACTGCCCCAACCCGAAGCTGACGGCGCTACCGCCTTCGTTTCTATTATGGAAGGTTGTTCCAAGTACTGCACATTCTGCGTGGTTCCCTATACCCGCGGGGAGGAAGTAAGCCGGCCAGTTGCCGATGTACTGGAAGAAGTTGCCCACTTGGCGGACCAGGGAGTACGCGAAGTCAACCTGCTGGGCCAGAATGTCAACGCCTACCGCGCCGCGGGCGAAGACGGTCATGAGGTGGATTTCGCCGAACTGATTACTTATGTTGCAGCGATCGACGGAATCGATCGCATCCGCTACACCACTTCCCACCCTGTGGAATTCTCCGACGCTTTGATCGACGTTTACGCCCAGGTGCCAGAACTGGTGAGCCACCTTCACCTGCCGGTTCAGAGCGGTTCCGACCGCGTGTTGATGGCCATGAAACGGGGCCATACCGCACTGGAGTACAAGTCCAAAATCCGCCGT
Source organism: Microbulbifer epialgicus (assembly GCF_041447265.1). Lineage (NCBI taxonomy): Bacteria > Pseudomonadati > Pseudomonadota > Gammaproteobacteria > Cellvibrionales > Microbulbiferaceae > Microbulbifer > Microbulbifer epialgicus. The sequence continues at coordinate 16,153 of NZ_JBGMEK010000036.1, read as the reverse complement.
CTTAAAAAAATACGTCCGGATATCTGCCTGTCATCCGACTTTATTGTGGGTTTCCCTGGCGAGACAGATGGGGACTTCGGGGCCACCATGAACCTAATCCAGGAAGTGGGCTTCGATATTTCCTTCAGCTTTATTTACTCACCGCGCCCCGGAACACCGGCGGCAGATCTGCCCGATGAAACTCCGGAAGAGGTCAAGAAAGAGCGCCTGCAACTGCTGCAAAATCGTATCAACCAGCAAGCTGCGGCTATCGCCCGGCGCATGGTGGGCAATACCGAGCGGGTTCTGGTAACCGGCGTTTCGAAGAAAGATCCCGGCCAATTACAGGGGCGCACCGAAAATAACCGAGTAGTCAATTTCTGCGCCGACAATTTGACCTTGATTGGCAAGTTTGCCGATGTTCTGATTGAGGAAGCCCTGCCCAACTCCCTGCGTGGCACGCTAATTACCTCAGAGTTGGAAGAAAATCTATTTTAAGACCCAGGAAACCGTTCTTCCCGGCAAGATGTGCTTCACAACCACCTCTTGCCGCCAAATTGGCCTAAGGCGTCTAATGAAATTACAAGGTGTAATTAAAATCGGGTAAAGTTAGAACTGATTGGTAGCACTCAAAGCTTTCCCATATGGGGAAAATGGGTATACCCTAGCAATGAACCCTACAGATTAAGGTGCCGGAAACCAGTTTGGAAACTCAAACCCTCGCCCACAGCATCACCCTCGAGCCCAACGACGCCCGCCGTCTCGCCAGTCTCTGCGGCCAATTCGACCAACATCTACGCCAGATTGAACAGCGATTGGATATTGAGATCCGCAACCGCGGCAACCAGTTTGCCATCTATGGCGCGCCCAAGCCGGCTAAGGCAGCGGGTGAACTGTTGAATTTCCTCTATAAGGAGACCGACTCACAGGATCACCTGACACCAGATGAAATCCATTTGGCCCTACAGCAATCCGGGGTGGAGGAGTTACTCAACCAAGGCGACCAAGGTGATTCTGCAGAAACCGACCAGGTAGTTTTAATCCGTACCAAGAAGTGCTCTGTACGCCCTCGCGGGTTAAACCAACGAAAGTATGTGCACGCAGTACAATCCAACGATATCAATTTCGGCATAGGCCCAGCGGGTACAGGGAAAACCTACCTCGCAGTGGCCTGCGCGGTCGAAGCCCTGCTCAAGGATCAAGTGGAACGCATTCTGCTGGTACGACCGGCGGTTGAGGCCGGTGAAAAACTTGGTTTCTTGCCTGGTGACCTGAGCCAAAAAGTCGATCCCTACCTACGCCCGCTCTACGATGCGCTCTATGAGATGCTTGGCTTTGAGACCGTAGGAAAACTGATCGAACGCAATGTTATTGAAGTGGCACCGCTAGCCTACATGCGCGGGCGCACACTGAATAACGCCTTTGTCATTCTCGACGAGAGCCAGAATACCACCCGTGAGCAGATGAAAATGTTCCTGACACGCATTGGTTTCGGCTCAACTGCGGTGATTACCGGTGACCCCAGCCAAGTGGATTTGCCGCGCGGCCAAGCCTCGGGATTACGCCATGCTGTTGAAGTACTCAGTAAGGTAAACGGTATTAGTTTTACCCATTTCGGCGCTAAAGACGTGGTTCGCCACCCTCTGGTGCAGCGCATTGTGGAAGCTTACGATATCCACGAAGCCAACCGGGAAGTGAATGTTGCCAATAGGGCCGACGAGAATGCCGCCTAAGGCACTGCTGCACTTTTATGATTGATTTAACTCTGGATATACAGCGGGCCAGCCGTTTTACAGACCTGCCCTCCGATGAAGACATTCGCACCTGGGTTACCACGACGTTATCCGGTCACCGGGAAGAAGCCGAGCTCTCTGTGCGGATTGTTGATGAGGAGGAAAGCCAGCAACTGAACCATCAGTACCGCGGCAAAGATAAACCAACCAATGTGCTGTCCTTCCATACAGACTTCCCGGCGGAACTAAATCTCCCACTGTTGGGAGACCTTGTAATCTGCGCTCCGGTTGTGCAGAAGGAAGCGGAGCAACAGCACAAAACGCTTTCGGCGCACTGGGCACATATGCTGGTCCATGGCACACTGCATCTGTTGGGCTATGACCACATCGAAGATACCGATGCCGTATTAATGGAAAAGCTGGAGACACAATTGTTGGAAAGTCTCGGCTTTGCAGACCCCTACGCCCCCTTTGAGGAGGCGGGTTAGCAGCACAGGCCTAACCACAAGCTACCTACTAACTGTTACTGATTACCAAGAGACGAGAGATACCCGGAGCATGGCCACTTCCATGACCACTGACGAGCCCCCAAGTAGTCACTCTTCCAATAAACCCCGATCGAGTGAAAAAAACTGGCTGGAGAAATTATTCGGCGCATTTTCTGCGGAACCGAAATCCCGCGATGAGCTGCTGGATATCATCAAGGACGCGGCTGACAACCAACTGGTCGATGCTGAGGCGCTATCCATCATTGAAGGTGCCCTGGATGTTTCCAGCCAGCAAGTTAGGGAGATAATGATCCCCCGCTCGCAGATGGTGGTTGTGGGCCTGGAAGACAAGCCCGAGACTTTGTTGCCCAAGATTATCGAATCCGGCCACTCCCGCTTCCCGGTTGTCGGGGAGAGCATCGATGATATCCGCGGGATACTCCTGGCCAAAGACCTGCTCCCACTGCTCCTCAAAGGCGTTAGCGAATTCCAGCTCGAAGATGTAATTCGCCCTGCCAATATCATCCCAGAAAGCAAACGCTTGAATATTCTCCTGCGGGAATTTCGCGAGAATCGCTATCATATGGCGGTTGTTATCGACGAATACGGCGGTGTCTCCGGCGTTGTTACCATTGAGGATATTCTCGAGGAAATTGTCGGAGAGATTGAAGACGAGACCGATGAGGAGGAAGAGGATAGCTTTATCCGGCGTGTGGGCGACAATGACTATATTGTCAAGGCTCTCACCCCCATCGAGGAATTCAATGATTTTTTTGAGTGTGAGTTCAGCGATGAAGAATTCGACACTATTGGCGGTCTAATCATGCAGTCTTTCGGGCACCTGCCTGGACGCGATGAAGTTACCCGCTTAGGTGACTTCATGTTCCGCGTGCTCTACGCGGATAGCCGACAAATCCATCTGCTGCGCGTGGCCCATATGCGCACACCGCCGGAAGAAGGTTAACCAACAAGCCTTCTCTGGGATCTACTGGCAGGATGTCGAATACTAGCGACGACCTGCCCAAGACTACGGCAGTGAGGGCAGGAAAGATTAGGTGCTCCGGCACTGCAGCTGAGCATCAATTAAGCGAGTCTATGCGAAGATTACTATTTTCCCTCGCCAGCGCTGGCGCTGGCGGGTTGATGACACTATCTCTCGCCCCATTCAATTATTGGATTTGCGGGCTGCTATCCCTGGCCCTGTTTTCCTGGCTAATTCTGCTGGCCTCTGGAGGGAAAACCCTACGCGGGCGAAGCACTCTGTGGCTGGCTTTCTGCTTTGGCCTCGGCTTGTTTGCCAGCGGGAGCTCCTGGGTCTATGTTTCAATCACCAATTTCGGCAATTCATCGGTCCCCCTTGGGCTCGCGCTTACCGGCAGTTTAGTTGCCCTGTTGGCAATTTTACTTGCCACCCCTTTTTATTTTCTCGGTCGCTTCACTGATAACAGGTTCAGCTTTGCCCTCGCCTTTGCCGCCCTATGGTTTATCAACGAATGGCTCCGCAGCTGGGTATTCACCGGATTTCCCTGGCTGTTTTCAGGCTACGCCCATCTGGAGACCTGGCTTTCAGGGTGGGCCCCTGTACTCAGTGTTTATGGCATTGGCCTGCTGATGGCTTTCACAGCGGCAGTGATAGCACTGGCGGCCAGCGGACGCTTGGTGCCACTCAAGCGGCGCAGTCATATCGCCCTGCTCGTGGCGGCCCTGCTTCCCTGGCCTGCGGGCGCCATCCTCACCAATATAGAATGGACCCGCGCCGAAGGCGGGATCATCACAGTGGGGTTGGTGCAGGCAAATATCCCCCAGGAGAAAAAGTGGCTGCCGGAATTTCGTGGCGAAACCATCAGCCGCTACCAGGACGGCACCCGCGCCCTAAACGATAAGGATGTGGATGTCATTATCTGGCCGGAAGCGGCACTGCCGATGCTTTACGGCCAGGCCCCTAATCTGATGCAAGCCCTGCAACGCAATGCAGAAAAAACCCAAACGGACCTAATCAGTGGCATTCTCTACGACAGCCGCAACCCCGATGAAGGCCGTCGCGTTGTGCATAACTCTGCAGCGGTTTTTGGTCAGAGCCCCAGTATCTATCATAAACGCCACCTGGTTCCCTTCGGAGAATATGTGCCCCTAGAAAACCTGATTCGGGGCACTATTGAGTTTTTCGATTTGCCCACCTCTTTTATACGCTCCGGGCCCGATGAACAACATCCCCTCAACGCTGGGGGAGCCAGCTGGGCACCGCTGATCTGTTACGAGATTGTCTACCCACGCTTGGTTGCCAGCAGCGCACTCTCCGCTCAGGTGCTCCTGACTATCAGCAATGACGCTTGGTTTGGAGAATCTATAGGACCTTTGCAGCATATGCAGATGGCCCAGATGCGTGCACTGGAAACCGGCCGCTACTTGGTGCGCGGTACCAATACCGGGGTGACAGCCATTGTGGATCCTCGCGGTCGTATCCTCGAACAACTGCCTCAATTTGAAAGGGCGAATATGACAGGCGATATTCGCGCTATGCGGGGCGCTACCCCCTTCATGCTCGCCGGTATCTCTATCGTCTTTGCCCTGGCGCTGCCGATGCTAGCGCTGGCAATTATTTTGCGCCGCAGGACAACGAGTAAAACCCGCAGCTCTATCACCGGCGAGGTCACCGACCAATAGCCCGCCTTTAAGGCGCCCACGATGTTCTTGCCCCGGCAAAGCACCGCGGCAAGAATAACTCCACCGCCGCCAGGGTCGCACCTCTACTGGGGATGACTGCTATGCTGCAAGCAAATTATCTTTAAAAAATTTGGCAGGGATGCCCTTCTATGCATTGTTTAATCAGTGGTGGCACCGGCCTCATAGGTAGACTTTTTTGCCAACGCTGGCTCGCCCGAGGCAATACAATCACGGTATTGAGCCGACACCCCGATAAGGTGCGTACCCTCTGCGGGGAATCTGTCGAAGCTTACAGCGAGCCCGAGGAGGTTAAACATCCAGTAGATGTCGTGGTGAACCTGGCTGGTGAACCTATCTCACGCCGCTGGACCGACAAACGCCGCAACGAAATTCGCAGCTCACGTCTGAATACCACCGAAAAGTTGGTGCGCTGGACTCTCGCTCAACGTAAGCGCCCAGATTACTTCCTGTCGGGATCGGCAATTGGTTACTACGGAGACCGTAGCGGGGAGCTACTCAACGAGGATAGCCCTCCCGGCGGTGGTTTTTCTGCCCAGCTATGTCGCGACTGGGAGGCTGCAACCCTTCCCCTGCAAAGGGCGGGAATCTGCGTGGGAATCATACGTACCTCTATAGTGCTCTCTACCCGTGGCGGCGCCCTGCCACAGATGTTACCGGCTTTTCGACTTGGGCTCGGCGGTCCCATGGGCTCCGGTGAACACTGGATGAGCTGGATTCATGAAGAGGATGAGGTGGGATTAATGCTGCACGCTATCGACAAGCATTTGTGTACAACATTCAATGCCTGTGCTCCCGAAGCGGTGACTAACAATAGCTTTTCCCGGCTGCTGGCCCAGCAGTTACACAGGCCTTCCTTTATGCGCTCACCGGCATGGCTCCTAAAGATCCTTTTCGGTGAAATGGCGGAGCAATTGCTGCTGGCCAGCGAACGGGTCGAACCCCGCACCGCCCTCGACAGCGGCTACAGCTTCCAGTTTCCGACACTGGAGCAAGCTCTGGCCGATTTAATAAATGGCAGCAGCACCAGCAAAGCCAGCGCTTAAGCACCTGTTAAAAAGGCGGCAGAGGCCTGCAAAGAGCTTCGTCAGGACGCTCAGGCAGCGGCCATGCTGCTCTCCAGCGCCTCCGACAAATAGCGGCGACTGGATTCGCTGGTTACGAGGTCCCCGTGACACTCCATCGGCGCAGAGCCCACCCACTGGGCATGCCAGCGATACCATTGGGACTCTTCAGCCCTCTCACGCAGCTCGATAAATTCCACTTCTGATGGGTCAAAGTGATACTCGCGGACAATTTGTCCCGCAAAGGTTTCAAAATTCTTACTTAGCTGAGCGCCACTCTCTGCGCCGGCACATAGAAATAACAGAGTTCGCCCATCCTGCTTCACGCGTTTGAAGCCAATCCAAACCGCACGGTTTAAGCGATTGTGCAGTTGAATAGGACTAAAAGAAACCGGGATGCCATTCATATTAAGGTTATCTCGTTTATTGTTATGTTTGTTATCCACAGTCGCTACTCCATATTAAAAGATAATCAGCAGGTTGGTTCTGTGGCGCCAGTCATCCTAAGTCCGGTACAACTAGCATTCAAGAGTACTTTTTATCTGGCTTGACGCCTGTTCCCTCATATCCTGTAGCCCTCTGAAATTCCTTTAGTGCAAAAGTTCCTCAACATTTCCGAATTGGCGGCAGGGGCCTAAAGCGATACCAAGCCTGCGCCAACAACTCTCGCCAATAGGTTTGTGTCCGCAACAGCGCCGCCGCGCTGGGTACCCAGCGCAACACGCCTTCCCGGGCCCGTGGCAAAAGCTCTGCAGAGCTTCCCACGGGTAGCGGCTGCACTTGCAAGCCCGCGCTGTTGAACACCGCGGCGGCCCGAGGCATGTGCCACCAGTGAGTGACCAGGACAATACTTTTCACATCAGCACCGTGCAATATCGCAGCGCTGTTTACCGCATTCTCCGCGGTAGTACGACTGCAATCGTCGCGCCAACTTACCGAACGGGACACTTCTCCCTCTAATAATGCCGCCATCATCTCAGCCTCGGCCGCGCGCTCATTTCGGAAAACCCTACCTCCCGAAACCATTATCGGCAGGTCTTTCGGCGCGTGTTGCGCAGCCCACAACGCCCGTTCAAGGCTCGATGCAGAGAGGCGTTCGCTACCGGATTCACCGTCCCTATAGCGCCCACCACCGAGGATTACGATGGCCTGTGGCGCTGCACCTGTGATATCCGGCGCACCTCCCAGTCGTTTTCCCAACCAACTTGAGAAAGCTGGAGTAGCGCTAATCCACAACACCGTGAAAGAAATCACCGCTAGGGGTAGGGAAAACTTTTCCAGCAGGGAACCTGCAGGCAGAAAACGCAGGAAAAATGCCAACAGCAACCCCAATAGAGGAGCCAGGGGTGGCATCAGCAGGCTGGACATAATTGTATGAAATTCGATCAATACTCTAGGCCACCCTCTATTTGTCGAAAACAGCCGTAACCACAGCGGTGGCACGGCGTTATCTGCGTATTCTCTGGTGGGAGAGCACGGTAACCACACCCCAGACACTGCAGCTCCTCACCAGCGCCCACATATTCACCGGCCAGAGCCCAAGGTTTACCCTCCCGGATACAGCGCATCAGGTTAGGCCAGGCCGTTTCCGTTGGGTCTGCTGCGTTAAGCAGCCAGTCGCCGCCGCGCTCCTCCAAAGTGCGCAACTCCCCGCCAAGGCCTTGGAGGTAATCCGAAGCGCGATGCAGGTCATCCTTTAGCCAGGCGCGAAGAAAAGCCACTTTATTAGCGGTAAGATCCTCGACTGCCAACTCTCCTTCAATTAAATTTTCCAGATCCTCACGAAACTCATCGGCCAGATCATCCTTCGGCGGTAACTTTGGTTCCTTCGTCACGGTATCCCTCCTATAATCTCGCGTTTACGCATCCTAATAGATGCTCCGGAGACGGCAATTGATCGCGATCAACCCCAAAGATTGCAGATCACCGGCAGTCCCACCCAGTACATTGCACGGTTTCCCCGCAAATTTTTGATCACAGAGTATAGGTCCCCAATCAATGGAAGAGCAGTACAACCCCTCCGCAGTCGAAGCTTCCGCCCAGGAATTCTGGGAGGCCGAAAAGAGCTTTGAAGTAAAGGAAGACGCCGGCAGGGAAAAGTTCTACTGCCTATCCATGTTCCCCTATCCCAGCGGCAAGCTACATATGGGGCATGTGCGCAACTACACCATTACCGATGTCATCACCCGCTACCAACGTATGCAGGGTAAGAACGTACTGCACCCCATGGGCTGGGATGCTTTCGGTCTGCCCGCAGAGAATGCCGCCATCCAGAATAAGACCGCTCCAGCCAAGTGGACCTACACCAATATTGATTACATGAAAGGGCAGTTGAAAGCCCTCGGTTTCGGCTTTGACTGGTCGCGCGAACTGGCTACCTGTCAGCCCTCTTACTACCGCTGGGAGCAATGGTTCTTTACCCGTCTGTACGAGAAAGGTTTGGTCTACAAGAAAAATTCCGCGGTGAACTGGTGCCCACACGACCAGACTGTACTCGCCAACGAGCAGGTGGAAGACGGAGCCTGTTGGCGCTGCGGTACCACCGTGGAACGCCGCGAGCTGGCTCAGTGGTTTATCAAGATCACCGACTACGCAGAAGAGCTGCTGCAAGATCTCGATAAGTTGCCCGAGTGGCCCGAGCAGGTGCGCACTATGCAGCGCAACTGGATCGGTAAGAGCCGAGGTGTAGAGCTGAGCTTCGCCCTGCCCAAGCCTGTGGCCGGTGTGGATCACTTTGATGTGTATACCACCCGCCCGGACACCCTGATGGGAGTTACCTATGTCTCCCTTGCTGCCGAGCACCCTATCGCCCTGGAGCTTGCCGAGTCCAACCCAGAGCTAAAAGACTTTATCGCCGAATGCAAAAAGCAGTCCCTGTCCGAAGCCGATATGGCCACCATGGACAAAAAAGGCATGGATACAGGGCTTAAAGCTCTTCACCCCATCAGCGGTGAAGAGGTCTCCGTATGGGCCGCCAACTACGTACTGATGGATTACGGATCTGGCGCTGTGATGGCTGTACCGGCACACGATCAGCGCGACTGGGAATTTGCCCAAAAGTACCAGCTGCCCGTAATGCAGGTTATCGAGGCCGCCGATGGCAAGCCCATTGACCTGGAGAAGGAGGCCTTCACTGAGAAAGGCAGGCTGGTAAATTCCGGCAGTTTTGATGGGCTGGATTTTAACGGTGCCTTTACTGCGATCTCCGAAGCACTGGTCGCTACCGACAAAGGACGAGTGACCACAAACTACCGCCTGCGCGACTGGGGTGTCTCCCGCCAGCGTTACTGGGGTGCACCCATCCCCATGTTCAATCTGGCTGACGGCGGCGAAATTCCTGTACCTGCAGAAAAGCTCCCTATCCTGTTGCCGGAAGATGTGGAGCTCGACGGTGTCCAGTCCCCCATTAAAGCTGACCCAGAGTGGCGTAAGGACGAATTAAACGGCACCCCGGTAGAGAGGGAAACCGATACCTTCGATACCTTTATGGAGTCCAGCTGGTACTACGCCCGCTATACCTGCCCAGATTTTGAAGAGGGCATGTTGGACCCGGACCGCGCCAACTACTGGCTGCCCGTCGACCAGTATGTGGGTGGCATTGAGCACGCTATCCTCCACCTCCTTTACGCGCGTTTCTTCCACAAGCTGATGCGCGATGAGGGGCTGGTAAACAGCGATGAACCTTTCAAACAATTGCTGTGTCAAGGCATGGTTTTGGCCGAGTCCTTCTATAAAGAAGAACACGGCCATAAAACCTGGATCAATCCAGCCGATGTAGATGTCGAGCGGGATGACAAGGGCAAACCCATCAAAGCCATTGAGCGGGCGACCGGCGACGAGATCATTGCTGGTGGCGTGGTCAAGATGTCCAAGTCCAAGAATAACGGCATAGATCCACATGCTGCGGTTGAGCAGTACGGCGCCGATACCGTGCGTCTATTCACCATGTTCGCGGCACCACCAGAACAAACCCTGGAGTGGCACGATGCTGGCGTAGAGGGAGCCAGCCGCTTCTTACGCAAGCTGTGGAAGACAGTTCACGCTCATATAGCAGTCGGCTCCCAGGGTACTGAAATTAATCAACAAGCCCTGAACGACAAACAGCAGCAACTGCGTCGCAAGACCCATGAAACCATCCAAAAAGTAAGCGACGACTACGGCCGCCGTCAGACTTTCAACACTGCGATCGCAGCAGTGATGGAATTGCTCAATGAAGTGGGCAAGCTTGCGGAGCGGAACAGCGAGCAGGGTCTCGCGGTTGAACGGGAAGCTCTCCAAGCCGCCGTACTACTGCTGGCCCCGGTCACTCCCCATGTCTGCCATCAGTTGTGGCTAGTGATGGGCAACCCCGGTGCATTGATCGATGCTCCTTGGCCCAAAGTGGATGAAATAGCGCTTGTACGCTCAACCATCACCCTCGTGGTGCAGGTCAACGGCAAAGTGCGGGCAAAATTGGATGCGCCTGCCGATGCGAATAAGGAGAACCTGGAAAAACTGGCTCTGGAAAATGAAAACGTCCAGAAATTTATCGGTGAGGCCACAGTACGCAAGGTTATTGTCGTACCAGGCAAATTGGTGAATATTGTTGCGAAATAGACCCGCAACCCGATAGCCGGGAGCGCCTGCTCCCTGCTCGCTTCGGCTGCGATTCGGATCGTCGGCCCAAATAAGCTAGGTAGTTTATGAAAAAAATCGCAAGTCGAATTGTTGCTTTACTAGCCGCCATTAGCATTGCCAGCTGTGGTTGGCATCTGCGCGGTGCACCAAAGAACTTTCCCCCGGGCAGCACTATTTACATTTCCAGCGAGAACCCTCGCAGTAATATCGCTGATGAGCTAAGCCGCTTGCTGCACAATGGTGGAGTCCCCGTCGCTGCATCACCGATAGAAGCAGACTACGTGATGGTTATTAACAGAGAGATTGAACGCAAGCTAACTGTTGCAGTGGATTCAGAGGGCCGTGCCTCCGAATATGAGTTGATCACCAGCGCTATTTACAGTGTCCGCACAGGTAGTGGTGAGGTTCTACTGAACAGAGCTCAGGCAGACGTCTATCGCTCTCTCGAATGGGACGTCTCGGAGATTGTCAGTAAAGGCGAGGAGGAGCGACTGCTGCGCGCTGAAATGCGCCGTGAACTAATCAGCCGTATGATTGACCGCTTGCGTCGAATTGACGTCAATGCCCCCCTGGAAGATAAAAGCTACTAAGTGCTTGTACAGTAATGCGCATCAACCCCCACCAGCTACAACAAAACCTCAACAAGGGGCTCGCTCCGGTTTATATCGTATCCGGCGACGAACCTCTGCTGGTACAGGAGTGCTGCGACCAAATCCGTGTTGCGGCAAAGAAAAATGGATTTAGCGAGCGCGAACTCCTGCATGCAGAACACAATTTCGACTGGGGATCACTGCTCTCTTCTGCAGGCAATATGTCCCTTTTTGCGCAAAAAAAGCTGATCGAAGTCCGAGCACCCGGCGGTAAGCCTGGAGATAAGGGGAGTAAAGCCTTACAGGAGTTTGCCGCTCTGGCCAGCCAGGATTTGGCCTTACTATTGATACTTCCAAAACTGGAAAGATCCCAACTCAATAGCAAATGGATCAAGTCTCTGGAGCAAGTAGGAGTACTGGTTCAAGTCTGGCCAATTACTGCCCAGGAAATGCCCCGTTGGATCAACCAACGACTTGGCACTACCGGCCTTTCCGCTGAACCAGCAGCAGTGCAAATTCTGGCAGAGCGAGTTGAAGGAAACCTGCTTGCCGCAAGTCAGGAAATCGAGAAACTTAAGCTGCTAAACAATGGTGGATCTATAACCGTTGAGCTACTGGAACACAGCGTTACCAGTTCCGCTCGCTATAGTGTTTTTGACCTTATTGACAGAGCGCTAGCCGGAGACGCGGACAAAGCCGTAAGAACTTTGCAGGGATTACGCACAGAGGGCATTGAGCCACCGGTAGTACTTTGGGCCCTGGCTCGGGAAATTCGCTCATTACTGGAGATTGGGGAAAAGCTCGACCAAGGCCAACCCCTGGCCCGCTTGGTGCGCATCCAAAAACGCCAACCTCTGATTCAAACGGCCCTTTCCCGCCTGGCTCCACGTCAGCTGGAGGCTCTACTTCTGAGAGCTCGCGCTATCGACACTGCTATTAAAGGGGGGGCTGAACAACAATCACCCTGGACAGGCCTACTGGAACTCACTTTGAATTTAAGCGGCCAACGTAGCGTTTAGACCCAAGCTATTTCACACTGCCAATACCCTTTCCTTATCGCAGCCAGAAAGTGCCTTTAACGCATAAGAGCCTCTCCATTTACAGGCGGAGGCTCCTACTAGCTACTTTTACCCGGCGTCAGCCAAAATTAATTTTGAGAAGTTGTAGCGACATTGCTATCGCCCAGTTGGAAAACACTGGCCATATTGTTTGCGCTGGTCTGAGTAACAAAGGTAGTGTTTTCGCTACCGATTTGGCCAAGGTATGCACTGTGCTCAACTCCATTCTGGGACAAAACTATTATGTTATCGCTGCTGCCCAATTCATATTGGCCAACCTCGGCGAGGTTCAATTCACCGACCTGATCGATATCTATAGTATTGGCAACGCCTTCGCTGGCACCTGAAACTGAGTTGCTGTTACCGGTTTGATCGATAGTTGCCAAATTCGTCTCGCCCCACTGGTAGAAGTCAGCCATATTAACACTACCGCTTTGAACCAATTTGGTGGTGTTATCGAAGCCAAAGGTTTGGATGAAACTAAAGTTATTGACACCATTTTGAGTGCCTATCACTACATTGTCATGACCGCCCTGCCAGACCCTGCTGTAGTGTCCCTTACCATCCTGGGTAACGGTAACCATGCTATTGTTACTGGCTCTTTGTATGACTTCCATGAAGTTGAAGTCGCCAGTTTGCACGAGGTAAGCGGTATTCTCTAAACCAAGCTGGAACAAGTCGCCAATATTTCCATTACCAACCTGACCTCCGTAAAAGACATTTGAATCAAACACCTGAAAACTACGAAAGTAATTGCCATCCCCCTCCTGCACTAAGGAACTCATGTTGTCATTGCCTCCCTGTTCCATATCTGCAAGGTTATCATTAGAGCTAACGTACTGATCGAGATATATGGTATTTTCTCTACCGGCCTGATAGGCATTGGCGGTATTTCTGGAACCACCCCATTGGTGTAAAATCCCCATGTTTCCCTCACCTTCCTGGTAAGTAAATGCCTCAGAGTCCTCCTGATTTACTTGTTTCGTCTCAGCCCAGTTACGAGTACCAATCTGTGACTGGTCGACGTAACTATTATCCGAAAAGGACTGGCCAACATAGGATTGATTGTTATCCCCTTCTTGCCACTGATAAGCAGTGTTATTCGTTGATTCACTGACTTGGCTTATATTTGCCTCGTTACTATTACCAGATTGAAACTGATTACCGTAGTTGCTACTAGCTACAGCCTGTCCAATACCTGCAAGCATAGTAATCGCAACACCAAGTAAAAGGATTTTCATTGATGATTCTCCTTCAGACCATTTAAAAAACACCAGAAAACAGGGCACTAATATTAATACACTTCCTACACTGAACGCTTGTCACGGAATCGCACGATAAATATAAATAATCCTTAATTTGAACAATGTTGACTGGATCACAGCAATCGTTCTGAAAAATAACAGTTCCAATCAACTAAGAATGGTTATTTTTTATTGACTCATGCTGAACTGTAAAGTAGTTGTAGATTTCGCGTCACCCACCTGTTCAATCCCCACTCTCATTGGACTTAATATCCTAGAGAAGAATCACCTGATTACTAGCAGCTTGTAAGCAAACGACATGGGAAACCTATTTATAATTGCCTTTTGCTAGCTGTCACGAAACGATCATTAATAAAATTGCCTGCATTCTTCAAATATATGCCAGTACGAGCACCTTAGAGACAAAAGATGAGAACTATCAACCGAAAAAAGGTCCTCTCCATTTTCTGGGGAGGACCTTTTGTATTACTTCTACGAGAAATTATCCAACATTAGTTTTGAGCAATCGTCGCGAGGTTATTACCGCCCATTTGATGAACGCTAGCCATATTGTAAGCACTGGTCTGATTGACATAAGTAGCGTTGTCATTGCCACTTTGCGCCAAATACGCACTATTATCAAAACCATTTTGGGACAAAGCGATTATATTATCACTGCTACCTAAACCATACTGTTCAACCACTGCGGTACTCAACTCACCGACCTGATCGATATCCACAATATTCGCAATGCCTTCACTATAGCCTAAAGTTAAGTTACCACTACCAGTTTGAGCGATGGTTACTGTGTTCATATCGCCATACTGGGTAAATTCAGTCGAGTTGACATCACCTGTTTGAACCAAAGTAGCGATGTTACCAACCCCCACCTGATAAATGTCACCGATATTATCGATGTCATATTGAGTAACTGAAATTACGTTGTCTTCACCGAATTGAAAGGCAATGCTGGACTGGCCAGTACCTTCCTGAGTAAGGGTAGTAACATTGTTGGTGCCATTTTGAACGACATCCAAGTAATGAACGTCGCCAGTTTGTATCAAGTTTGCAGTATTCTCCTGACCTGCCTGGAAAAGCCAACCAACGTTGCCATCACCTACTTGACCGCCATGAAATCCTTCTGCAGAGCCATCCTGACTGCTATTCCATACATTGTGGCCATCACCCAGCTGGGTACTTACAAAAAAGTTACCATCTCCTTCCTGGGTTAAGGTAGCCATATTATCACTGCCAGCTTGCAGCATATCTCCATAGTTACCATTTGCGCCAGTAATTTGATCTAGGTGCATGGTATTTTCACTGCCTATCTGATAGGCATAGGCGGTATTTCTGGAACCGTTCCACTGATGAATAATACCCTGGTTTCCCTCACCTTCCTGAGAAGTGAATGCCTCAGAGCCCTCCTGATTATACTGCCGAGTTTCGCTCCAGTTACGGGTACCAACCTGCGTCTGGTCTATATAGTTACTATCTGCTGAGACTTGGCTAGCGTAAGCTCTGTTATTATCCCCTTCCTGCCACTGGTAGGTAGCATTATTAGTCGATTCAATGACTTGACTGATATCCGCCTCATTCTTGTTCCCAGACTGTAGTTGGTCACCAAAATTTCCATCAGCGAAAGCCTGACCAGCAGTAACAATCGCGGCGATCGCAACACTAAGTGAAATCTTCCTCATTTATGCTTCTCCCTAAGACAAAATAAAAAATAAAAACATATGCTACAGCGAGCTAGTCATACTGAACTATCTCTACTGCGTGGTTGTCACCAAACTGCGCGACAAATCCAAATAGCCCATTTCCGTTTTGGATAATGTTGGCCGAATTTCCATTTCCAATCTGATTAATAAGGGCGATATTATCCAGCCCGTTTTGAACGAGAGTTGCTTGGTTATAAGCTCCGGACTGAGAAATAGCTGCATAGTTATAGTCACCACTCTGGTGAGCCACAGCCACATTAGAATAACCACTCTGTGTGAGGAATATCTGATTGTACTGACCTTTTTGAGCAATATCAGTTACATTGTTATCACCGATCTGCGTCACCTCAGCCCACTGTCCACTAATGGAATCATCTCGCAGAAGAAGTAAGTCAAGAGCCCCCTGACCAGACGATAACTCATTATGACTATCAATATCACCAGCACAGGTAAGTGAAACCGGCAAAAAAAGTAAGACCAGACAGCAGATAGCCGTTCTGATTGCAGTCACTCAGCTTCCCTCAGTCAAATTAAATTAACTATGTAAAGTTCGCCAACTGAGCCACTATAAAGACAACAACTAGGGTAATAAATCGGAAAAAAGCGTATTTATCCAGGGGAAAATGACCTTAAAAATACAACTTTCGTATTATTAACCCGGTGGCTCTATAGTTCTGTATAATACTCAAATGGATATTATTGATGCAAGAAAATTACCCGCTTCCGCGCAGGAAGAGAAACGCCGAACTGCCGTAAAGCTTTGGAAGAAATCAGAGTCTATAGCAGAAATTGCACGGACACTGGATGTCTCCAGTCGAGCAGTACAAAATTGGATCAATGCTTATAGAGCTGGGGGCTTCAAAGCATTGGCCGCTAAAAAGCGCGGCTATCCAGAAGGTATGAACCGCAGGTTAACAGCAGAGCAAGAAAGAAAGCTTCAAAAACAAATCGCAGATGAGCATCCAGATCAGCTCAAGCTT
>NZ_JBGMEK010000035.1:0-52217 GCF_041447265.1 Microbulbifer epialgicus | reverse complement strand
CAATCCCGGTTGGATTTGCGCTGATAGTGTAAAGCGGGATAACTCTCGGTCAGTCTTCTAAGAAGACTGGCTCAATAGCCCCCTTTTAGGGGGCCGAGGGCAATTCCGCATTCTAAGAATGCGGATTTTTACTAATCTTTAGAACTGTCCCATCCGTTAACTTTGTGAGTGTTTAAGGCAATGAGGCCGATAGTGTTAAATCCCTTGTTTTGGCCTCGAGAAATTGCAAGTAAGTCGATGTGATCATTTCTGGAACCTCCCAGTGCGGGTAGTGCCCAACTCCTGCCAGTTCTACAATGTTTGCTGGTCGAACAATCAGTTCGCGAAAGCGGGCCACCATATGTACACCCGATACTGGGTCGTCGGAGCCGTTAATCAATTGCAATGGACCTTGGAATTGGTTGAGGGCGTCGATCCAGCGTTGACGGTGCTTGCGACGTTCCCGCATATAGTTAATCAGTTTGTGGAAGCGGTATTTACCACCGTTGTATTGGATGATTTGCCAGAGTTCTTGCAGTTCACGTCTTGTAGGCCGAGTGTCCGGCCCGAAGAGGGCACTGAAGCTGCGGCAGAATTGACGATAGTTGACCAGCCGGTTGATCAGGGGGCCAATTGGCGAGATTAGTAATTTCTGGATGAGCCGGGCTTGGTGCGTTTCAGGGAAGAGGCCGCCGTTCAGTAAGCATGTAGAGCAGAAAAGCTTCTTTTCTCGGCTATTGTCTCTGGCAAGTAGCTCTTGGGCAACGGTATCGCCATAATCGTGTGCCAACAGATGTGCTGAAGTGATGCCCAAGTGATACAGAAGCTCTTCTTGTAAGTCGGCTTGCCCATGGATGCTATAGCGGTGATTTTTGGGTTTGTCGGAATACCCAAAGCCCAACATATCCATGGCAATACAGCGGAAGTTTGCCGTAAGTTGCGGCCAAATTTTCTGCCAGTCATAGCTACTTGTTGGGAAGCCATGAACCATCAACAGTATTGGCTTATGCAAGTTGTTTGGATTGCTATCGACGTAGAATAGCTTATGGCTTTGGAAGTTGAACCATTGTCCGCTTGATAACCATTGATGTGGCTGCATTGGCTCCCCCATTTATTATTTATGCATTAGCTGCAAAGATTGCACGGAACGAGCTGCATCTCAAGTAGGATAGGGTTTTGGCGGGAAGACTATCTATCCAGTGCCACGCAGTGCGTAAATCGCGGGCTTGTTAATGATCTTCCACACAGAAATCAATGTGACTGAAGCCGTTAAAGCGACAATAAGCAGTGGCGGCAACAGCCAGCCGAACAGGCTGGTTTCAATTTGCTCAAGCCACACGGCAAACGGAACAATTATCACAGCGGCTACAGCGATACCGATAATTACGGGAATCAGGCCATCAATAAGTGTGTGATAGAAAATGGTAGCGGGACGGGCACCGATCGCCATGCGCACGCCAAGCTCAGTACGCCGCAGTTGTACACTGTAACTGAGCACTCCAAAGATACCGATGGCAGCGAGGCTGAGTGCCAGTAACGTCAGGGCGGTGGTTACCCAAACTGAGACCCGGTCATTGCTTAGGAGTAGGTCTCG
Organism: Microbulbifer epialgicus; assembly: GCF_041447265.1. Classification (NCBI taxonomy): domain Bacteria; kingdom Pseudomonadati; phylum Pseudomonadota; class Gammaproteobacteria; order Cellvibrionales; family Microbulbiferaceae; genus Microbulbifer; species Microbulbifer epialgicus. The sequence goes on along the minus strand of NZ_JBGMEK010000035.1, from coordinate 50,644 downwards.
CGCCTGCTCCAGGGAGAATAGCTCGGAAACTTTGTACTGCCTGTTTACTTCGTCAAATTCCCGATTTATTTCTGTAGTGCTGAGTGGTTGGTGAGGTTTATGCCTGAGTACCAGTAGGGGATAGCTCACGTTGATACCGCGCACAAATAAGCGGGCGGGTTCCTTTTTGCCTGGCAGGCTTGCGTTGCGCACTACACCGACCACTTGGTAGGGCAGGTCACCTCGCCAATAGTAGCGATTGCCTAATACTTCTCCATCCGGTTCCAGTTGCTGGGCCAGGGTTTCGTTGACGAGCATCATGCGATTGTTATCGGAAAACTCAGCCGCATTGATATGGCGGCCAGCTACCAGTGGCATACGCAAAATGGAAAGGTAGTTTTCGTCGACTACTGTGGTCTTGGCCATCACCGGGTTTTGTCGGCTGGCATCATGACTTAGGGATGTGGTCCAGAGTGGTCGGCTGATAGAGATAGGGGTGTTTAAACTCAAGCTGGCATTTTGTACTTTAGGGTGCTCCAGCAATCTCTGCCTGATGGCCTTGAGGTAACTCTCCCGTTCGGCAGTGGGGGCGCTCCTAAGATTGCCGATATTCAGAGTCATCACTTGAACGCTGTCCAAGGGGAAGCCAAAGGGCTGGTTAATCAACCGGTTAGCTTGCAGGAAAATCTGCAAGCTGGCGACGATAAGCAAGCTAGTCATCGCCACTTGGCTGCTGATGAGGACTTTGCGGATCAGTGGTGAAATTTGTACACCGGAGCCTTTGCCGCTGCTCTGCAGCATTTGATTCAGTGCGCGGTAATTAACCTGGCGACTGACTATGGCTGAGAAGAACAGGGCGAGAAGTAAGGCACACAACAGTGCGAAAACCAGTGTCTGCCAGTTTAAGGTGAGCTCTTGAATGCGAGGAATTTGTTCCGTAGCCATCACCTTTAATACTTCCGTCGATCCCAGGGCTAACAGCAGAGAAAGTAATGCAGCCCCTAACATAAGTAGGCCGATTTCACACAGCAGGGCCAAAAAGATATGCTTTTTGTGTGCGCCCAACGCGACCTGTATCGCCATATTGCGTTGTTGTTTGGCAGTGCGAGAAAGAATCAGGTTGGTAACATTGGCGCAGGCAATTAACAGAAGCACCAGTGTACCGCCCATTACCATTAGGGTTCGCGTGGTACTGTCGCCAAGAATTTTATTGGCGAGGGGGGTGAGTCGGTATTCAACGGACCTTTCTACCGAAGAGGATCTTCCCGCTAGGGCCGCTTGATACTGGGCATCCATTAATGTGCTCAATTCATGCCCCGCGCTGGCGGGGTTAATGCCCGGCTTCAACTTCCCTGTGAGCATGCGAAAAGGCAGAAAGCCTCTCCAATTATTTCTGCGCTCTACTTGTGTATCGTTAAAGTCCCAGGGTAGCCAGACCGCCGTTTGTCGGCCCTGTTTATAGATTTGGGGTTCAACGAAGTCTTTGGCAGTGACGCCGACAATACGAAAGTCCACCTCCCCAAATTGCAGGCTTTGCTCCAAGACATTTGGGTTGCGCCGGAACATCTGCTCCCAGGTTTGATAACTGATAACCGCCACGGGAACCCGGCTGTCGAGCCCTTCATCGGTATTGAATTGTCTGCCCAAGGCCAGGGGTGCTCCAGCCAGCTGGAGATATTCTGGAGAGACATAGGAAACATTAACCCGTGGTGATCCGGATAAATTGCGAACCACATCTTCCCAGAAGTACACCAGGGCGCTGGACTCGAAGAAACTGTCGTTTTTATAGATTTCAACCAGGGCGGGGTATTGGCTGTTGTTTTCCAGCCGCAGCTGGTTGTTTTGGTAGAGATTACCATTCACGACATACAGCCGATCTTCGTCCGGGTAGGGTAGGGGTGCAGCTAGCAGTTGGTAGTTGAGATTAAATAGCGTCACCAGGGCGCCGAGGGTGATACCCAGGGTCAAAATAATAGTGGTGGCGTAGCTCCGCGCCCGGTTGAGGGACTGGAGGGCAATGGACAGGTCCTTTGTGGTGATCATAGGGCCATCTCATGGGGCTCTTTTATGGGCTGCGGCGTTGAGATTTTTCCATCCAGCAGATGCAATTGGCGGCTGGCCATATCTGCATAGCGGGGGTCATGGGTCACCATGCACAGGGTGGTCCCTTCATTGTTGAGCTGCCGCAGCATTTCCATTACTGCATCGCCATTGTGGGAATCCAGGTTGCCGGTGGGCTCGTCCACCAGTAGCAGGGATGGGTTGCCAACTAGCGCCCGGGCTATGGCGATTCGCTGCTGTTGGCCACCCGATAACTGGTTAGGTTTGTGAGAGGCCCGGTGACTCATCCCCACCTTCTCCAGGCAGTGTTTCACTTTTTTGTCGGCTTCAAGATTGGGAATGGGATTGCGGCGGTATCGCAGTGGCAGGGCGATATTGTCGTAGACAGAGAGCTCATCAATCAGGTTAAAGGACTGGAAGATAAAGCCTACTTTCTCGTTGCGAATAGTCGCCGCCTCACTCAGCGACAATTGAGCGACTTCAATGCCTTCAATCTGATAGCTGCCGCTGGTGGGGAGGTCCAGCAGGCCGAGAATCGAGAGAAGTGTGGATTTACCGCAACCCGAGGGGCCGCAGATAGAAACAAATTCCCCCGAGTAAATACTCAGGTCAACGCCCCGCAGGGCGTGAGTTTCCATTTCTTCGGTGCTGAACACCTTGGTGATCCCGGCCATATGAAGGATTGGCTTGGACATAGCGAACTCCCTGTTCTCGCTTTAGGTTTCAGGCTTTAGTCAACAATCTGGATATGCTCAGCTTCATTAAAATTGGCCATATCCGAGAGGATGATTCGATCCGCTTCATTGACGCCTTGGGTGATTTGGATATATCGGCCCGACTCCTCGCCAAAGCTGATCGGTTGAAGCGCCGCTTCCTCCCCGTTTTCGTTAATCAGGAAGAGATTGGCCTCACTGTGCCTCTGCACATTGATAGGTCTCTCGACGAATAGCGTATCTTCCATCGTGGCAGTGAAGATCCGGGCATCGACGTTGAGTTGTGGCCTGGCAGACTCTGGGGCGCCTTCGCTAAAAGCAATTTCCACTTCAATATTGCCGTCCCGAACCTCGGGCGTAATACGGGTTACCATACCTTCGACTTTTTCTCTGCGGGTATCAATTTCAGCGGGTTGGCCAACCTCCAGTTGCTCTGCTTTGGATTGTGGTACTTGAACCAAAGCGAGAAGATCTGTCTCGCTGCCGATCAGCGCCAGCTCCTGCCCGGGATCGACACCTTGCCCCAGCTCTACCGGTAGTCGTTGCAGTATGCCGTCCAGGCCGGCGCGTACTGTGAGGCGATCTGTCCGCTGTTGGATGCTTTGCAATTGGGTCTGGGCTTGGTTGATTTGCTCGCGCTGGATTAACTCTGATTCGACGGCGACTTTGCGCAGGTGGTTGATACGCTGCTTTTGCAGGTCCACACGTTTTTTCATCTGTTCCTGGCGTAAGACGGTGGTTTGGTAGGTGAGCTGGGAAACCACTCCACTTTTTACCAGCTCGTCCTCAGCTTCGCGACGCAACTTGATCACTTGGTAATTGGAGTTCAGTTCCGCGAGTATGGCTTCCTCCGCGAGAACATCGCGCTGGTTGTTCAGAACAAGCCGACGCAGATTAGCTTCCTCTTGTTCCAGGGAGGTTTCGGCTGCATCCAGATCGCGCATTAACTCTGGATTGCTCAGTTGCATAATGACGCTATCACTTTGTACTTCTGCACCGGGACGCAACATGATTTTTTCAACATTCGCTGCGGTTAGGGCGGTAATTAAAGTCTGCTTGTCTGAACGCAGCCTACCGTAGCCATCTACCACAACCTGCAGGTCTCCCCGTTGGACGGTACCTAGCATTAGCTGTTCCCGCTCAACCTTATAGGCGCTGTCAGGAAGTAACAGGAGGGTGCTGGTAAATGCCACAAAAGCAAGAGCAGCACCACCTAGCATTAAAGGGTGCTTAATCAGGGGGCGTTTCTTAGGTTTATTAATATCCATATTGCGGCATTTCCTTGGTTAAGCAATCGTTGCACGCTTTTCTACTGTGAAACCTTGATGCGGAGGCGAGTTAGAGGTGGAAAACCATAACGATTAAAAAGGGTGGTATTCCTGTTGGAACTCCGAGGGAGGGCGGGTTTTTATCTTGTAATTAGTACTGTCGAGCATATTTTTTTGATCAAAACTCAGGGCTTTAAAAAGGTTTTAGGTGAGGCTGAAAATGCAGGAAAATTGGTACAAGAACCAGTTGCTTGCGGTGAATGGTGGGGAAATACAGGACGGTTTGAATATTTTGAAGTGGGCAGTCACTTGAGAAGTTTAACGATGACCCAATGAATTTTGAGGATCAACTCACAAGTTAAAAGGAGGAGATATGGTGGAAATAAAGGTGTCGTGGCTTAGTGAATCCGGTAGATTGTCTAAACCACTACACCTTTAACAAAATATATTTGTAAAACGAAGGGCTTGATAAGCCATAGTGCAAATTACAGGCCGAGGGTTATCCCAGAGCTTTGACCAATAGCGCCTGTTGAAGTTGATCGTCATCAACCCCCTCTGGTCGGGGTATTTGCACGATATGCCCGGATCCTGGAGCTACATCGATCGCTTTGCCTTCCGTATTCTCCATTTGCTCCAAGGGGAAGAACAAGCTACCGCTGGGAGTCATTAACTCCAATTGATCACCGCGTTCAAAGCGATTTTTAACATCAATCGTCAAATACTCAGGACTGCCGTCAATAAGCTCGCCTACGAACTGTTGGCCCGGAGTTGATATCAACCCCTTTTCATATTGCTGGTATTCTGCTGGTGGATGGCGACGGTAGAAACCTTCCGTGTAGCCTCTGTTCGAGAGGGTTTCTAATTCGTCCATCATCTTCATGTCAAAGTCTTTTCCTGCTGCAGCATCGTCTATGGCGCGACGATAGATCTGGGCAGTACGAGCCACATAGTAGTGGGACTTGGTGCGACCTTCGATTTTTAAAGAGTGAACCCCCATTTCTGTGAGGCGCTTGACATGCTGTACGGCCCGTAAATCTTTGGAGTTCATGATGTAGGTACCGTGCTCATCTTCGTAGGCCGGCATATATTCGCCAGGGCGACCTTCTTCCTGCAGTAAAAAGGCCTGGGAAGTGCTGTCGCTGGCGGAGGTGGGTTGCTGGATGGGTTTCTGGATAGTTTCCTGGGTTTGCACATGAATCAATTCGCCAACTTCATTCTCTTTGGCTTCATGAGCTTGGTATTGCCAGCGGCAGGAGTTGGTGCAGGCGCCCTGGTTGGCATCTCTATGGGTCATATAACCGGACAGCAAGCAGCGCCCGGAATAGGCGATACAGAGTGCACCGTGGACAAAGACTTCCAGCTCCATCTCAGGCACTTTCTGGCGAATTTCCTCAATCTCATCCAGGGACAGTTCCCGGGACAGGATCACCCGAGATAACCCCTGACGATGCCAGAACTTTACGGTCGCGTAGTTTACCGCATTGGCCTGTACGGATAGGTGGACAGGCAGATCAGGCCAACGCTCCCTTACCATCATTATCAGGCCTGGGTCGGACATAATCAGGGCGTCAGGTCCCATTTCGACAATTTCTTCCAGGTCCCGCAGGTAACTGCGAACTTTGTCGTTGTGAGCGGCGATATTAGAGGCGATATAGAACTGTTTTCCCTGCTGGTGTGCTTCTTCTATGCCTAGGCGCAGGGTTTCAATATTTTTGAATTCATTATTGCGCACACGCAAGCTGTAGCGGGGCTGGCCGGCATAAACGGCATCGGCACCATAGGTGAAGGCGAAACGCATATTTTTTAAGGTCCCTGCGGGGGACAACAGCTCAGGTTTAGACACGGAAACAACTCATCATAGAAGGGACTGTCGCTGCCGCATAATACCGGCATCGAAAACTGCTGCCAATGGTATGATAATACGCCCAGAAGAGGTACTTATCTGCCTTCTTCAGCTATGTATGGGTTTGGCTCAGCGTCGCGCAACTTCCCAATAACTCAATACCTCTTTAGTGGTAAATGCCGCAAAGTATTGTGGCCCCACTTCTGTTGTCTCTAATTCCGCAGGTTTTTGATCTGGCTCCATTTGTTTACTCTGTTATCTATTGTACTTGTTCGACAGTAGAGCTTATTTACCCGCCTGGTCGTAGATGAATTGAGGGAAGAAACTAAGCTTATTTCCTTCGCACCTATTTTTTGAAATCGTTACGAGGCTCTGTACACATGCGCTTCGACTCAAAGCAGAATGACCGTCCAGAATATGATCAGGTGATACAGGATATTGCCGATTATGTTCTCAATTATCAGGTCCATTCTGATGATGCCTGGGAGACGGCGCGCTATTGTCTGATGGACTCCCTTGGCTGTGCAGTATTGGCGTTGCGTTTCCCAGAATGTACTAAACTGCTGGGTCCGTTGGTTGAGGGAACTTTGGTGCCTTATGGAGCCCGTGTGCCGGGTACTCAGTTTTGCTTGGACCCAGTAAAGGCTGCCTGGGATATAGGCGCCATCATTCGCTGGCTGGATTACAACGATACCTGGCTCGCCGCTGAGTGGGGTCATCCATCCGACAACTTGGGTGCCATATTGGCGGTTTGTGATTTCCTATCCCTGCAGAAGCTGGTGCATGGAGAAAACCCGTTAAAGATGCGAATGGTATTGGAGGCAATGGTTAAGGCCTATGAGATTCAGGGCATATTGGCACTGGCAAACAGCTTTAATCGGGTGGGCCTCGACCATGTATTGCTGGTACGTGTGGCCTCAACGGCGGTGGTGGCTTGGTTAAAAGGGGGGAGTCGTGAGGAGGTACTGGCTGCGGTTTCCCTGGCTTGGGTGGATGGTTGCGCTCTGCGCACCTACCGGCACGCGCCCAATACCGGTTCGCGCAAGTCCTGGGCCGCGGGAGATGCCACATCTAGGGGGGTGCGCTTGGCAGATATGGCTCTGCGCGGTGAAATGGGGGTGCCGACTGCACTGACTGCAAAGCAGTGGGGGTTCTATGATGTTGCGTTTAGTAAGACAAATGCGGACCAGAAAATCAAGCAGCTGGGAGATTGTGAATTTCAGTTTCCACGCAGCTATGGCTCCTATGTAATAGAAAATATTCTTTTTAAGATCTCTTACCCCGCAGAGTTTCATAGCCAGACTGCCTGTGAGGCGGCGATTATCCTGCACCCACAAGTGAAAGCTCGTATTTCGGCAATAGATAAAATAATAGTGACAACCCATGAATCGGCGATTCGTATTATTTCCAAAACTGGCCCTCTAGCAAATGCTGCGGATCGTGATCACTGCTTGCAATATATCGTCGCGGTTGGCTTACTATTTGGTGATTTATCAGCGGAGTGTTATGAAGATGAGTTTCACAAGGAACACCCGGAAATAGACCGATTGCGGGAGAAAATTGAGGTGGTCGAGGATAAATATTATTCCAAGGACTACTTAGACCCTGAGAAGCGCTCTATTGCCAGTGCCGTGCAGGTATTCTTTAGTGGTGGTGACAAAACGGGCAAAGTGGAGGTGCAATATCCTCTTGGCCACCGGCGTCGGAGAGAGGCTGGTATCCCGCTACTTGAAGAAAAGTTCCGACAAAACCTGGTTTCGCGCTTTCCCCCGACCCAGGCAGAAAAGATCCTTGAACTATTCGCTGATCAGCAGAGATTAGAGAACATGCCAATAAATAAATTTATGGACTTACTGGTAATTTAATGACTGGTAACGGTGTTTGGTCGGTGGCGGCCTAAAAGTTAAAATCAATAAAAACGGCGGCCAAAGGCCGCCTTGATTCAAGCTCTCAGCTGTATACGACGATCAAACAGTTTTCCCAATTTGGATAATCGCCGTAACAAGTTTATTTAGAACTTGTATTCAGCTCCGATGCCAGCGTAGCTGCGATCATAATCTTCATCGGCAGTTTCGTCGGTGTAGAAACCGAATATCTTGGCCGAGCTATTGAATTTGTAGTCGAGACCCAAGCTGTAGGTTTCGCCACCTTCTTTCTTGATGTCAGACTGTCCATACTGAGCTTTCAGAGTCCACTGTTCAATTTTGTAAGCGACAGAGCCCATCCAGCCATCGGTGTTCTCTCCAGCAGCATCTTCCTGCTCCTCGAACAGAGCGCCTACCTGTACAGGACCGACGTTGTATTGAGCTACGAAGCGCTGAACGTCCACGTCCTGCTCTTCAACGCCTTGGTCGACAGCATAGGCCATGTACACGCCGTTGTTATCATAAGCGACAGAAATGGAAACGCCGTTATCGCGCTCTTCGCCGGTTTCTTCGTTGATAATCTCTTCTTTGTTGCTGATATAAGCTGCAGAAGCTTTAAAACCAGCGAAAGACGGAGAGGTGTACTGCAGGGCGTCTGCCTCGCGGTTGTCGCTGCTGGTGATCAGGCTCTTGATATCGCCTTCCAGGTCATTGAACAGGTCAACTTTCTTCTGGGCAACTTTCAGCGGGGTATCGAATTTACCACCGATTACCTGGCCAAAGCCGCCTTCCAGGCCCGCGTAGATATTGCGTTGGGAGAAAGTATCTTCAGCGTCGCCGTCCATATCTACTTCGTATTCCATACGGTAGATACCTTTGATACCGTCGGTCAGAGCGATTTCGCCCTTCACACCTAGGCGGGAAGCATTGCTCTGAACGTCGGTGACAGAGCCGTCACCCTCATCAGCAGCCTGGAAAGTGGCATTGGCTTTGCCGTAAAAGTCGAGTACATCGCCGTCATCTTGGGCGTTGGCCATAGGGGGGATAATGGCAACGATGGCCAGAGAGAGAGCGGTCTTGTTCATAGTCGTCTCGCACAGTTTATGGTTTTGGTCTGAGAGGAAGCCTTCCATATTGTTTGTTTGGCTGCCCCTCGATTTGGTGCGGATTCTGCGACCTGAATATTACAAACATGTTAAAGATGGCACTTTTCTTAAAAGACTTTGACCAGTTAGTGCTACGAATAACAGTTTAGGCAGCCTGAAAGCGGTGTTATACGCCGCAAACAACCACAGCTAGTACGATTGTACAGTATCGGGAAGGAAACCCTTATGTATGGAATTTGTACAATGCACATCGTAAATAGATGCCGACTAACCAAACGGGGCTAGGGATGATTAACGTCAAGCGCAAGGCTATTGCTGGAAAGCTCCGTTCAGGTTGCCTTGTGGGGGCCACCTTGCTGTTGTGGACTTTCTCGCTGTCAATCGTTGCAATTGGTTTGCTTCCCCGCTTGCCGGGAGTGTGGGCGCTGCTTGGTGGCTACCTTGTAGTGGCGCTGGCGGCAGTTTTGTTACCGCAGCGTCGTAGCTTATGGGTCCTGCTTGGAGTCTCACTGACTGGTGCGATATGGGCTTTGTGCAGTAATCAGGCGGCCCTAGACCAGCGCCTCCCATTATGGACACACGGCTCTGATCACTTGCTGGAAGTGGAGGTGGTTTCATTACCTGAAGTTCGTTCCTCCAGTGGAGATCTTTGGAAGCAAGAAGCGGGTAAGAACGTGAAGTTTCAGGCGAAGGTATTGTCCGGCCAATACCCCATTGGAGATGGTAGTCTCCTTAATCTTACCTGGTACCGGGTTGATCCGGATATAGCTGCCCGTTTGCGCGGTAATAGCCGATGGTTACTTCCCGTACGCCTGAAGCGGCCACGTGGCAGTGTAAACCCCTACGGTTTTGATTATGAGGGTTGGCTTTTGCGGCGCGGCGTATATGCCACGGGTTATGTGCGTCCTGTAGATGCAAAACCGAAACTAATAGAGCAGGGTAGGGGCTTGGCATTAATACGCGACAGTCTGAGAGACAGGCTGTTGCAGTTGTCTATTGATAGACCGGGAGTAGTTGCAGCCCTGCTATTGGGCGACCGTAGTGGCCTAAGCCAGGAAGAGCAGGAAGTATTGCAGCAGACAGGGACAGCGCACTTACTGGCTATTTCAGGGTTGCATGTGGGTATGGTGGCCGGTTTTTTACTTTTGGCAGGCCAGGGTATCGCCCGGGGTATCGGCTTGCTCACTGGTCTCAACCCTAGAGTCTTGCCTGTTCTAATGGCTCTCTTGGGAACTTTAATGTACACCTTGCTGGCTGGCGCTCCTTTGTCGGCGCAGAGAGCCTTGGTAATGACTTGGGTATTACTGCTTGCATGGCAGGGACGACGCAGGATAGGTGCCGGTTTTGCATTTGCTCTGGCTTTGGCATTGGTACTGGTGATCCAGCCTCTTTCTTTTTTTGGTGCAGGATTTTGGCTGTCATTTGCCGCTGTAGCGGCACTCTTGCTGGGATTTGGAGGGCGCCAGCTAGTACGCGGCACTTCGGTCAGCTCACTGCAAGTGGGTAACAATCGGTTGGCTACCATGGCTTTGCGCTGGGGCCGTGCGTTTCACCAGCTGTTGCGCAGCCAATGGTTGGTTGCCCTGGGCTTGATCCTGCCCTCTGTGGTTTTGTTTTCTGGCTACAGCACAGGAGGGATGCTGCTAAATTTGCTCGCAATTCCCTGGTTGGGCCTACTGATTTTGCCAGCGCTTATGATCGGGGCCTTACTGATGGGAACTGGTCTGGGGGTATGGTGTTTGACTTTTGCTGGTTGGCAGTTGGATTTATTGCTGAAGATGCTGGAGAAAGCGAATCAGCTACTGCCAAGCTGGCAAGCACTGACCCCGCCTCAGGGGGTGTTTTTGCTGATTGTTACAGCCGCGGGGGTGCTGTTACTACTGATGCCCCGCGGGTTGCCTGGGCGCAGTTTGGGCTGGCTGTTTCTGTTGCCCCTAGTGCAATCTTTTCTGCCGTTACCGGTTTCCGAGCGCCAGGGTTTCACTTTTGCCGCCCTTGACGTTGGTCAGGGCTTGGCTCTTGCACTTTACTCCCCGCAAGGTCGAATTGTATTTGATGCTGGCCCTGCATCCCCCTCTGGTTGGAGCGCTGGAAGTGCGATTGTAGTGCCCTTCCTCACTGGCAGGGGAGTAGATGAACTCGATGCCTTGATTGTCAGTCACGGCGATTGGGATCATGCTGGCGGCGTGGCGGGCCTGCTGCAATATAAGCTGCCGAACAACCTCTTCGCGCCAGGGCAATTCGGGTACAGACTGGCCGAGAGTTTTGGTCTGCCTTCAAAGCCTTGTATTGCTGGTGAGGAGGAGCGCGTTGGCGATATTCAAATTTTTTGGTTATGGCCCGAGGGAAAAGCCGTTAGTGGAGAGGAAAATGATCATAGCTGCGTTGCACTGATTCAGTGGCGCGGCGTGCGATTGTTGTTAACTGGCGATATTGGCACTGTTGTGGAGCGCCGCTTGCAGCAAGCTTACCCGTGGCTTGCTCCGGTAGATATATTAGTGGCTCCACATCATGGTTCGAAGACATCCTCATCAGAGGCCCTGCTGGCTTGGGCAAAACCCAAGCGGGTTATTTTTAGCGCTGGATTTCGCCATCATTTCGGCCATCCCCACGCTGATGTGGTTGCGCGTTACCAGGATGTGGGTGCGCAAATTTTTAGTACGGCACAAAGTGGCGCGATTGAGTTTTTTTGGAGTGAGGACTTCTTGGAGCCGGAGATTTACTACGGAAGATCCGCGCCGCGATTTTGGTATGCGAGTCACAGTGATGAAGAAGGGGGAGGCAGAGGACTTAGCCGCCGGGAGTAGCTGTGATAAAGTGCAGGACCTGCATCCTTTGATGTAGAACTAATTTCCAGAAATCCCTCTCGCTGTTTGGGGCCAAGAAAAGTGTTTGAAATAATAAAATCTGGCGGCTGGCTGATGCTGCCGATCCTACTTTGTTCTGTTGCCGTAATTGCAATTTGCATTGAGCGCCTGTGGACTTTGAACCCCCAGCGCATCGCGCCGCGCACTTTGTTGGGTGATGTTTGGGGCTGGTTGAAAAGCAATCAAGTAAATGCGGATAAGCTCACAGAGCTACGCGACTCCAGTCCGCTTGGAAAAATTTTTGCCGCTGGTCTTTCCAATTCCCGCCACGGTCGCGAGATTATGAAAGACAGTATCGAGGAAACTGCAAGCCAAGTAGTTCACGAGCTTGAACGTTTCCTTGGTGCGCTGGGTACTATAGCTGCCGTTGCTCCGTTGATTGGCTTGCTAGGCACTGTTATTGGCATGATCCAGGTGTTCACCGCAATTATGCTTGAAGGCACGGGTAACGCAGGCGTTCTTGCCGGGGGTATCAGCCAAGCCTTGATTACTACCGCTGCCGGTTTGACTGTAGCTATTCCCGCATTAATGGCCCATAAGTACTTCCAGCGCCGGGTGGACACCATAGTGGTAACAATGGAACAGGAAGCCGTGAAGCTCGTGGACGCTTTGCACAGTGATCGTAAAATTGAAAATGCGGCCTGAGCGAGGTAGCTATTCATGCAATTCCGTCGCCAAGCCAAAGAGCAGGACGGTGTAAACCTTACACCCCTGATCGATGTGGTGTTCCTGCTACTTATTTTCTTTATGGTGTCGACCACTTTCACCAAAGAGAGCCACCTCAAATTGAATCTGCCTGAGGCCGCCGGGCCTCAAGCGTCAGAACAGTCTCGCGCTGTTGAAATTTTAATCAGTGCGGATGGTTTATATTCAGTGGATGGCCAGTCGTTGATCAACAAAAAACTGACCACTTTGAAATCTGCGCTGTCGGAAGTTTCCGCTGGCGAGTACAATCGCCCGCTTGTAATTACCGCTGACGCCACTGCTCACCATCAGGCAGTGGTGCGCGCAATGGATGCCGCTGGACAGTTAGGCTTTGTCAACCTAAGCATTACTACACGGCAACCTGAAGAGAACTAGTGCGCTGAACTTGTATTCGACCGCAATGGATTGCGGAGTTTGCGCGCGTACTCGCCCCTCGGGGGCGAGTCCAGTTATTGGTCTGTATGAAGAAAGTAACCTTGCCCCGAAGTAAACCACAGCGCGGGGCACACACCTACCGGCGTCTGCTCGCCTATGCCCGACCGCACTTGGCCATTTTTGCTGTAGCGGTACTGGGGTTTTTCCTGTTTTCCATTATGGGCGTCAGCCTGATTGCTGTTACTGAGCTGTTGCTTGACGCGGTAGGCGCCGGCATTCAGGAAAGTAGGGGTTTCCTATCCAGGTTTGTAGCATCCCATTATCCCGGGGGGGTTATGCCCCAGGAGACCGCTCGTTGGCTGGTACCTCTTGCGATGCTTTTGATAATTGTGTTGAGGGCAATTGGAAACTTTGTTGGCAGCTACGGCTTGGCTTATGTGGGCCGTGCGGTGATTCATGAGCTGCGAGCTCAGCTTTTTAAGAAGATTGGCCAGCTGCCCAGTGCTTATTTTGACCGCTACACGGGCGCCTATCTCATTTCCAAAGTCTCTTACAACGTAGAGCAGGTAACCAACTCTATCACTAAGGCCGTAAAAGTTTTATTTCGTGAGTCTTTTACCACTATTGGTTTACTGGCGTACCTGTTGTTGGTGAACTGGAAGCTGACTCTGACCTTCTTCTTGTTTGCCCCTCTTATTGCCCTGATAGTGCGCACGGTGGGTAAGCGGTTCCGCAAGTTGAGTCATAGAATACAAAACTCCATGGGTGATGTTACACATGTTACCCAAGAGGCAATCAACGGGTACCAAGTGGTACGTATGTATGGTGGGCAGGAGTACGAAAATTCGCGTTTTCAGTCTGCCAGTGATAACAATCGCAGGCAGTTTATGAAACTGGTGGTAGCCAACAACGCCAGTGTGTCCGTGATCCAAATCTTGGTAGGACTCTCAACTGCCACTATCGTATGGCTGGCATTGGCGCCAGGTATGGTGGAGGCGATGACCGCTGGTGTTTTCGCGGCTTACATTGGTGCCGCGGCCTCCCTGGCAAAGCCGGTGCGCAGCCTGTCGGAAGTTTTTGCTGATATCCAGAAGGGTATTGCTGCGGCGGAGAGTATTTTCGAGGTGATGGATGCACCGAAGGAGCCGCAGGGTGGCAATGTGGATCTGCCCAAGCCAGTACAAGGCTCGGTTTCCTTTGAGGCACTTGACTTCAGCTACGATAAATCGGCGCCCCAAGTGCTATCTGATATCAGCTTTTCTGTGGAGCCGGGTGAGACTGTTGCATTGGTCGGCGCCTCCGGTTCCGGTAAAACTACTTTGGTGAGCCTGCTGGCTCGTTTTTACGAACCAACTGGCGGCCGTATCCTGGTGGATGGCACCGATATTTCATCGGTACCGTTGCAAGATCTGCGCCGGCATATCAGTATGGTGTCGCAAAATATTGTACTGTTTAACGACACCGTCTACCGCAACATTGCTTACGGTGAGCTTGAACATGCGCCTAAGGAAAATGTACTGCGTGCGATTGAGCAGGCGCATGCAGCAGACTTTATTGAAGAGCTGTCTCAGGGACTGGAAACTGCCCTGGGTGATAATGCGCAGATGCTCTCTGGTGGCCAGCGCCAGCGCTTGTCAATTGCTAGGGCCTTGCTTAAGGATGCGCCAATTCTGATTTTGGATGAAGCAACCTCTGCATTGGATAACGAATCAGAGCGTCATATCCAGGCGGCTTTGACAGAAGTGATGAAAAATCGCACTACGTTTGTTATCGCCCACCGCTTAAGTACTATCGAGAATGCCGATCGTATCCTGGTGATGGAGAAAGGACGTATTGTAGAGAGTGGTAACCACGTGGAGTTACTCGCTCGCGGGGGGCGTTACGCCACATTGTTGCAACAGCAGACTATGGGATAGGGCACTTGGATGTCACTGGAAGACTGGTTTAACAAGCGCTGGTATCCGGAGAAAGGGAAGGGCCGTTCCCTCTCCCTGCTGACGCCATTGGAAATGCTCTACGGGGGGGTGAGTAGGCGACGTCGGGTTTTAAACTCACGTACGCCGCCGGAACCTCTGTCGGTGCCGGTAATCGTGGTGGGCAATATTACTGTTGGTGGTGCCGGAAAGACGCCTTTAGTGGCGGAGCTGGCGCGCTGGCTGAAAGAGCGGGGTCGTAACCCTGGAATTGTCAGTCGAGGTTATGGTGGTCGTGCACAGCACTACCCTTACCAGGTCACTGCCCAATCGCATCCATTGGAATCTGGCGATGAGCCACTGATGCTGCACCTGATCACTGGTGTGCCGGTGATGGTTTCCCCCAAACGTGCCGAGGCGGCACAGGCGCTGATCGATTATCATCAGTGCGATGTAATTCTGTCGGATGATGGACTGCAACATTACAGTCTTTGGCGCAGCCTAGAAATTTGCGTGGTGGATGGTCACCGCGGCCTCGGCAATGGTCACATGTTGCCGCGCGGTCCATTGCGAGAACCTGCTTCACGCCTGCAGAGCGTGGATATCATTGTGAGCAACGGTGAGCCGGAAACCAGGGTAAAGCAGCAGTGTGGCGACTTGCTGGAATTTCAGATGGTGCTGGAGCCAGCTTGTTGGCACCAGTTCAACCTCGACCAGACTTCCACGTTACGTTTGACCTCTGGGCCTGAGCCTGGGCCCTGCCACGGTGTGGCAGCGATTGGTAATCCACAGCGCTTTTTTCAAGAATTGCAGCGGCTTGGATTCAAGGTAACGGAGCAGCCTTTTGCGGACCATCATCAGTTTAGCCCGCAAGAATTGCACTTTGATGGTGAAATTCCGGTCATCATGACCATGAAAGATGCAGTGAAATGCCGGGATTTCTGGGAAAGCCATTGGTGGGCACTGGAGGTGCGAGCCAAGTTGTCGGATCTTTTCTATCAAAAGGTGCATCAGCACCTACAACAGCTTCCTGAAGATGAAAAATAATCACTCTTTCGACGTTATTATTCCCGCTCGTTTTGCCTCAAGCCGCTTGCCGGGTAAGCCTTTGGCTGATATTGCTGGCAAACCCATGATTCAGCATGTTTATGAACGAGCTTGTGAGAGTAGCGCAGAGCGAGTAGTTATCGCTACTGATGATATGCGAGTGGCGGAGGCTGTGCGGGTATTCGGTGGTGAGGTGTGCATGACTTCTGCGGAGCACGCTTCCGGCACCGATCGCTTGCAGGAGGTCGCAGCAAATTTGGGACTGGCAGATGATCGTATACTGGTCAATGTGCAGGGGGATGAACCCCTGATCCCCCCTCAGGTTATCGATCAAGTTGCGAGCAATCTTGCACTGAATACCGATGCAGGCGTTGCGACCCTATCGGAACCGATTCTTACCCTGGAAGACTTCCAAAATCCAAATATTGTAAAGGTCGTCACTACTGAATCTGGCTTGGCCCGATATTTCTCCCGCGCACCAATTCCCTGGCCAAGAGACGCATTTGCCCTGCAGGGCAGTGAACTCCCTGCGGATCTGGAACCCCGCAGGCATATCGGTATCTATGCTTACCGAGCGGCGTTATTACAAAACTTCGTGACTTGGCCGATGGCTCCACTGGAGAAGTTTGAAGCCCTGGAGCAGCTGCGTTTTTTGTACCACGATGAGAATATTCATGTGGCCGATGCTTGTTCAGAAGTACCGGGTGGTGTTGATACTGAGCAGGATCTTCTGCGGATGCGGGAGCTTCTCGGTCGAAGCTGAACTCCAATGATAGAAACTGATATCGATCTGCAGCCCCACAATACTCTGGCAATTTCTGCGCGTAGTGCACACTTTGCCAGGGTGCAAACCTTGGAACAGTTACGTGAGGCCCTCGCTTTCGCCCGTGAGCGACACCTGCCGATCCTGCCACTGGGGGGCGGTAGTAATATCGTGTTAACCGGCGATTTCCCCGGGCTGGCAATCCAGGTAGACCTGTGTGGTTCCACTATTGTGCCCGATGATTCCGGCCATGCCATCGAGGTGGCCGCCGGGGAAAATTGGCACCAATTGGTTATGGCTACGGTGGAGCGGGGATTAGGCGGCCTGGAAAACCTGGCGCTAATACCTGGCAAGGTTGGCGCAGCGCCAATCCAGAATATCGGGGCCTATGGTGTCGAGTTGTGTGATCGTTTCGCCGGCCTGCAGGCAATGGAAATTGCCTCTGGTGAGCTACATGCATTTTCTGCCGCGGATTGTGAGTTTGCCTATCGGGACAGTGTCTTCAAAGGCAGGCTGCGAGATAAATATATTATTACCCAAGTGAGCCTGCGCCTGCCGAAAGAGTGGCGGGCTCATACTGACTACCCTGCCTTACGCCATTACTTGACGGAGCACCACAGGGGCTGTGACTTATTGACGCCTATCCAGGTAACACAAGCGGTTATTGCTATTCGCAATAGCAAATTGCCCTTGCCGGAGAAGATTCCTAATGCGGGCAGCTTTTTTAAAAATCCCATAGTCGATTCCGACAGCTATTTAAATCTCAAGGCTGAACACCCAGACTTGGTGGCGTTCGCTGCAGGTGATGGCTGGAAGCTAGCCGCCGGTTGGCTGATAGATCGGGCTGGATGGCGAGGGGTTCGGCGAAATTCCGTTGGTGTTCATGAGTTGCAGGCTTTGGTGCTTGTGAATCCAGGCAGGGGGGCCGGAGTGGAAGTAACGCAACTTGCTGAGGAAATAGCCGCAGATGTGCGCGTAAAATTTGGTGTGTCCCTTGAGCCTGAACCACGTTATTACCCCTGACCCGTTTTCCCCAAGAAAAATCGACTACTTGATGAGAGAGGAGCGGGCTGTGCTGGTGAGGGCCTTTAATGCCTGCCATGAAGCTTTGCGTGCTTGTTTTGTATTGTGCCTTCTTATATGAAAAGGTACCAAAACTTTTTCTGCATGACCAAATGGCCAGCAGGGCTTTTTCGGGGCAACCGTAGCCACGCTCCTTATAGCTATATGTAACATATAAGTAAATTTGATATTTCAATTTGTACCATATACATAATCTTCGGAGATCAGCCTATCAGCTCGCAAAAAGTGCGGAAAGTGAGGTATTGATCGCAGAAAAATAAATTGGTACGTTTTTACGCTATAATAAACGATTATAAAGACAGCAAGATCCTGTGGCCAAATGTCTTTTTTGCAGCATTTGAAACGGGAGTTTCGCTTTGCAGTAGCGTTTTTGTCTGGTATGTTGCGATTGGATTCTTGGGGTGGATCTACGCAGGGTAGTTTCCCTGTGAGTAAAAAGAAGAACGCAGTTTTGAGCGCGCGCGATGGGGATTGATACGCTGCGCAGCCACTGCACTTATCCGTAGTTGGGGATAGCTTGATCAAAGTCTTAGTGGTGGATGATCACGACCTTGTGCGAATGGGGATTTCGCGCATGTTGAGTGATGTCGCGGATATAGAGGTTGTTGGTGAGGCAAACTGTGGCGAAGAAGCCCTCGAGTTTGTGCGCCAGTGTGAAGTTGATGTCATCCTGATGGACGTTAAAATGCCAGGAATGGGTGGTCTTGAGGCGACACGCAAGTTACTTAGCCGTTGCCCTGTAGCTAAAGTAGTAGCCGTCAGTGCCTTGGATGATGACCTGTTCCCTGGGCGCCTGATGCAAGCCGGCGCTATGGGCTACGTCACCAAAGGCGCGGACCTGGAGGAAATGGTCCGTGCAATTCGCACAGTGGTTGATGGTGGAATTTTTATCAGTAATTCCATGGCCACCAAGATGGCAATGCGCAACGTCTCCGGCCAGGCTGAAAACCTCTCTCCATTTGAGAAACTTTCCAAACGTGAATTGCAGACCGCTGATATGATCGTCAACGGAGCCAAAGTGGCGGAGATTGCAAAATCACTGTCTGTGAGTCCTAAGACTGTAAACAGTTACCGTTACCGAATCTTTGAGAAACTGAACATTAACAGTGATGTGGAGTTGACCCTGCTTGCAGTTAAATACCAGATACTAGATCCTGAAGCGGCTGTTTAATTTCAGTGAACTTTCGCTGATTTCGTTGCACCGATTGCCCGATGTTTGATAGCAAACGTTTTCTATCCACTGTTACCCGCAAGCCCGGCGTCTACCAGATGTTCGATGCGGATAATAAAGTTCTCTATGTGGGTAAGGCTAAGAATCTGCGTAACCGGCTTTCCAGCTATTTTCGCAGCTCTGGCCTTACCGCAAAAACCATGGCGCTGGTCCAGCGCATTAGTAATATTGAGGTTACTGTCACCCGCAGTGAGACAGAAGCACTGGTTCTGGAACAAAGCCTGATTAAGTCCCAGCGCCCGCCTTACAATGTGATGTTGAAAGATGATAAGGGATATCCTTATATCTTTCTTTCAAGTACAGATACATTTCCCCGTATCGCTTTCCACCGAGGAGCCAAGCGTAAGAAAGGCCGCTACTTTGGCCCCTTTCCTAACGCTTCCTCTGTTCGCGACAGCCTAAATTTTTTGCAAAAGACCTTTCGAATCCGTTCCTGCGAGGATAGTGTCTTTCGCAATCGCTCCCGACCCTGCCTGCAGTACCAGATTGAACGCTGTACAGCTCCCTGTGTGGGGTTTGTCAGTGAGGAGGAATACCGCCAGGATGTAAGACATGCGGAGATGTTCCTTACCGGTAAAAGTGACAGCATAATTCGTGAGCTGGCCGATCAGATGGATGAGGCCTCAAAAAGACTGGAATTTGAAAAGGCGGCACGACTGCGCGACCAGATTTCCGCATTGCGCCGCTTGCAGGCGGAACAAGTTGCTGAAGGGGATACCGGCGATGTGGATGTTCTGGGTGTGGCCAGTGAAGGAGGCAGCTGTTGTGTGCATGTGCTTTTCATTCGCCAGGGACGTATTTTAGGCAGCCGTAGTTATTTTCCCAGTGAGCGCCTGGGTCTGGCTTACCCTGAATTACTTTCAGCCTTTGTGCCCCAGTTTTATATCGGCAATCCTCGGGAAATTCCTCGTGAGATCCTTGTTTCGGAGGCCCTGGAAGATATAGAACCACTGCAGCAAGCCCTGGGCGCACAGGCAGGGCGCGAAGTGACTATTTCCCATAGATTACGTGGTAAGCGTGCTACCTGGGTGGCAATGGCACAGCAGGCGGCGCAACAGAATTTAAGCAGCCGTACGGCCGCGCAACAGAAATTATTCAGCCGCTTCGAGGCCCTGCAGGAAGCATTGGGGCTTGAACAGTTGCCGGAGCGGCTCGAGTGCTTTGATATCAGCCACTCTGCAGGCGAGGCTACAGTTGCATCCTGCGTGGTGTTTGACACCGGCGGCCCGGTAAAGTCGGATTACCGCCGTTTTAATATAGAGGGTATTCAAGCTGGGGATGATTATGCGGCGATGGGGCAAGCCCTTAAACGGCGCTACACACGCCTATCTGGCGGCGAGGGAAAATTTCCAAATATTCTGTTGATTGATGGTGGCAAAGGGCAGGTGAGCCAAGCTATTGACTCACTGAATGAGCTCGGGGTGATTGGCGTACAGATTATTGGTGTAGCCAAGGGCACCACGCGTAAAGCGGGCTTCGAAACTCTGCATGTGGTTTCCAGTAACAAAGAGCTTGTACTCTCTGCTGATTCGTCCGCTTTGCATCTGATTCAACAGGTGCGGGATGAGGCCCACAGGTTTGCGATTACGGGGCATCGGGCCCGGCGGGACAAGAAACGGCGGGAGTCTCCTCTTGAGGGCATAGCGGGAGTGGGGCCCGCGCGACGGAGGGCATTACTGCGCCATTTTGGCGGTTTACAGGAAATTAAGAAGGCTTCTGTGACAGAAATTGAAAGCGTGGACGGCATCAGCCGCAAGCTCGCACAAGATATATATTCGGCACTACATAATGAATAGCGAATACTGATAAATGGTTAATTATTGCGCGGCTTTTTCATAGAGCGTTTCATTTTGTGCGTTGGCTTGATAACGTACGCCCTCCACAAGAATAGAGATAAGTATGACACTCGCCAACCAACTGACATTGCTTCGCGTCGCGCTGATACCGGTCCTGGTCCTGGTTTTCTATTTGCCCTATAAGTGGAGCTATATCGCCTCGGCAGTGATCTTTGCCGCAGCCGCAGCCACAGATTGGTTGGATGGCTACTTGGCGAGAAAGCTCAATCAGAGTACCGCTTTTGGTGCTTTCCTGGACCCGGTTGCAGATAAATTGATGGTGGCGACTGCGTTAGTGTTACTGGTTGGGTTGCACCAAAATGCTTGGTTTACCATTGCCGCGGCCGTCATTATCTGCCGGGAGATTGCGGTGTCGGGCTTGCGTGAATGGATGGCGGAGTTGGGCCAGCGCAGCAGTGTTGCGGTGTCTTATGTGGGGAAAATCAAAACCACCGCGCAAATGGCGGCAATTATTGTACTGCTCGCCTTTGATGTGCGGGAATTTCCCGTGATGGAAAGCCTTGGTTACTTGCTGCTTTATGTGGCTGCAGCACTTACCTTGTGGACCATGGTCATGTACTTGCGAGCTGCCTGGCCAGTCCTGATGTCTGATAACCATAAGACATAGCGTCAGCAAGGCCATAATGTATCCAGGTGCCTCTAATTTCTGGTCGGGGCACCTTCCCTTCTAGCCTCTTAAAGCCTTCCTTTTGCAGAAGCAAATCATTTAACGCGTCTTATCAGCGTGCAGGGATGTAGTCACAGTGTGTCGCAAAGGAAGTGTATTCTTTACTTCCGACTCACTGGTAATAGGTTGTCGTCCCAAGAGCCATGTTACCTATTCGTTTCTTCTAGAGTGATGAATTGGGTTTGATACTCAATTTGGCGAAAATATTGCTTTAAGTATTTTTCAAGGCCATCAATCGTGGAGGATGAATTGTGTTAGTGAGGCAATTGCTGGTGGGTTTGCTCGCACTCCTGGTGTCATCACTATCGCTGGCACAGGTGGTTCACGATGCTGAGTACTATATCTTGAAAATGCAAAATGGTGACAAGTGGCAAAAAGAGGATGTAGAAATAGACAGGCGCCTACAAGCCCTGCGAAAAAAATATGGTCAGCCACCTAATATTGTTTTTTTACTTTGGGATGATACAGCCTTTGGCGCCGTCGGGTTTCCCGCATTGCAAAAAAATTTCGGTTATACAACCCCCAACCTGAATAAGATGGCGGCTCAGGGCATCAATTTCACCCGTATGTACGCCGAACCTTCCTGTACACCCACCAGAGCTGCAATGCTCACCGGCCGCCACCCGGTTCGTCATGGTATGGGGGCAGTGGGGATGCCCCACGAGTTCTCTGGCTTGCGTGCGGAAGAGGTGACTATCGCGGAGGTGCTTTCCAAGGCGGGTTACGCTACCGGCTTCTTTGGTAAAGGTCATTTGGGGGATATCGAAGAGAGCTACCTACACAACCAGGGATTTGATGAAGCACTGTTTACCCCAATGAATCAGATTACCTCGTTGTACAACCCTCAGGCGAATGCAGTAAATGCTGTCCTTGGATTATTTCCCGATATTTATCCGCCCGATCCGTATCGTCTGGATAATCCGGGCCTGGTCCCCGCTGGTTGGGTAATGAACATTGAAGGGGAGAAGGGCAACCCAGGGCGTGAGTGGTGTGGAACATCCAATGAGTGCTTTAGCAAGTTTGACCCGGAGGCCGAGCGCCGCACTATGGCGTTTATCCGTAAGAATGCTGAAGCAAAAAACCCCTTCTTTGTTGCCTATTGGCCCAACTTTTTAAATTTTATGGCCGTTTATATGCCCAAGCGCTCTGTTGCAGGGTTGATGGTGGCGGATTCCTTCCCCGCCGTTGATGATTTTGTTGGGCAGTTAATGGATGAGCTTCACAACCTGGGGATAGCGGAAAACACCATTTTTATCGCCATGGCAGACAATGGCCCAATGGTACACAGCCCCCCGGCAGGGTGGGGTATGCTTCCCATGCTTTACCGGGGTGGTAAAGGCGACTTCACGGAGGGTGGGGTGAGAGTTCCCGCCTTTGCATGGTGGCCTGGAGTGATTGCACCTGAGCAAACGGTAGGAGATATCATCCATATTACTGATCTCTACACCACTTTCGCCCGACTTGGCGGCGCGGTTGAGCATATCCCGATGGACCGGGTGGTGGATGGTCTGGACCAAACTGCATTACTAATGAATGGTGATACGTACAGCCGTAGGGACTATGTGTTTATTTATACTGGTAAAGAATTGGGGGCTACGGTAAAAGGGCGTTACAAACGCCATTGGATTGGTGCGGGTGAAGTGGCTTCCTCGGGGATGCCGGAGGCCTATTACGATCTTTATATGGACCCTCGCGAAGAGTACCCGCAATTGGTGCCATTGATTCATACCCAGGGACAGTTTAATCATATGCTGGCCCGGCACAGGCTCTTTAAGAAAAAGTATCCTGACATGCCTAGTGGCAAGGGTATCCCTTACACAGGACTCTCCAACGCCCGCCCGGAAACCAAGGCCATTGGGGAAAGGGTGCGTGCGGTGGTGAAAGAAATGCCATTTAGCATTGAAGAGTATCTTGAATTTAAGGTTCCCGGGGAGGATAAAGTGGGGGATTGGGGGCATTAGTATTCAGAGGCGGAATCTGGCAGATCAAAGAAGAGGGCGCTACAGCAGGATGTTTATTCCCGATGAACTTGCCAGTTAAAATCACCCGATTCATCGAAAATAATCGTTTTAAAAATCCCATTATGGAAATTGTACAAGGCCATACCGCTTATGGTAACGGCCCTTCTCACCGCCATTTCCTGGGTTCATGGGAAAGTGGGGCTTGATCCACCCGTAAGGTGCTGTATGTTAGGGTGGTATCACCGTTCGGCATGCAGGAACCACTATGGAACACTCCTTTTCCTCTATTCTCTACGAGGTCGATGATCGGGTTGCTACGATAACCCTTAACCGGCCTGAACGTCTCAATGCCATTAATACCCGATTGCCTGGCGAACTTCGCGATGCGATTGAGTTGGCAGATGCTGATCCGGATGTACATGTTGTCGTATTGCAGGGTGCCGGTAAGGGCTTTTGCGGTGGTTATGATCTGGTTGAGTATGCGGAGGCTCAAGGAGAGATTCCCGGAAGTCAGAGTATGCCCTGGGACCCGACTGAAGACTTGGCCATGATGGGGAAGTGCACTGAACACTTCATGGCGATCTGGCGATCCCGTAAACCGGTGATAGGTAAAATACATGGTGCTGCGGTAGCGGGTGGAAGTGATATTGCCTTGTGTTGCGACCTCATTGTTATGGCTGAGAATAGTCGTATTGGCTACCCGCCCTCCAGGGTCTGGGGGATACCGACCACGATGATGTGGGTCTATCGACTGGGGATAGAGAAAGCCAAGCGCATGTTATTTACTGGCGATCTGGTGAGCGGAAAAGAAGCTGAAGCAATGGGGTTGGTGCTCAAGGCGGTCCCTGAAGACGCCCTGGAAGAGGAGGTGAGAGCTTTATGTAATCGAATTAAAGGTGTGCCCCGAAACCAATTGATGATGAGCAAGCTCGTGGTGAATCAGGCCTACGAAAATATGGGGCTCCATAACACGCAGCTGTTTGCCACCTTGTTTGATGGCATAGCGCGTCATTCCCCTGAGGGCCTTTGGTTTAGGGAGCGTGCACAAGCCGTTGGTTACAAGCAAGCCGTTGAAGAGCGTGATTCGGGTGACCCCATTGCCCCTGGAAGTAGTAAACGTTTTAGTTTGACATAGACACCCACGTCCTACGGACGTGGTCATGAGTGACTGGCTTTGCCTGCGACAAGTGAGGTGCCCCATGTTACACCTAGGTTCGAGTTGTAACGAAAGGAAATAACATGAGCCGTGTCGAGAAATTAACGCATGTCTTGTGGCACTTCCAATACCACATTGTCTGGGGGGCGCCTATCACCTTGTGAAGATGGAAGCTCGGGAACTTCTAATAATACTGGGCCAAGTTTACCACCCCGCTTTTTCTTACCTTGATTGAGGGTAAGAGGGACCTATGCAAGCCAAGTTTCGCTTCCAGTTCGTAAGGCACGGTATTCTGGTTGAGATTGATCACTTTTGCTGCCGCAAAAAGAGAGCCTACTAGACTGGCTGTTGCATCTACAGCGATATCATCTTGGCCATAGGGTGCTATGGGCACTAGGTTATTGGAAGTCCCCGTCATTACCTTGTGGCCGGCAAGATGCAAGGTGTAGTAGAGCCCCGAGAGTGCTAGTTCGCTATTGTTGGGGTTAAAGACCCTCAGGTGAATGCGGAATCGCAAGTTGTTGCCGTTTCCCGGTGGTAATGGCTCCAAAGCGACCACTTCCACTTCTGGTTCCTGGAAGTTGGGGGATAGGGCTGCACAGCCACTGAAGAGGATTATGGTCAATATCAAAAGTGTAGAGCGATAGATCTTTGTCACTGGTAGTCCTTGGTTATTTTTCCCGGGCAGTTTACCCGCTTACTCGTAAAATGCATGGATTCTGGATTACTGTTACCTAGCCGCTTCACTTCACCAATAAAGCCCCAACCGATGGCTGAAAACGGTACTCCCTGCGTCTTGGCCAGCCCACTTAAGTCCGTACCTACTGGGTTATCTACCCTTTCGGCCAACAAACAAGACAGCTGGGAACTTGAGATGAAGAGCTGGCCTCCGATTTTGACAACATTGACACTGGTGTTGTTCGCGAGCTGGAAGAGGTTTTTATTTCCAAGTGTTGAGTGAAACTTAAACAGGGTAGATAGCCACGATAAATCATCGCCTGTACCGGAAGCAGATGTCTTGTAGGTGTTACAGGTAATAGGTGATCTACATGCAGATAGTTCCCTGTGGGCCAGGGGCTTACACAGCAGGAGGCTGGGTATGGGCACTCGGATTTGCTCTGCGGCCAACAGGGTAACCCGGCGAATTCTTCTTGAACTGGTTCTGTCTCTTATTGTGCGAGTGGCATAAAATAGTAATATTTAGAGGTGCTGAGATTTTGGCGGCAACTTCGGGGGGTGACAGAACGCACCCACTTGAGGGTGGCCTGTCTAATATCAGCGCCTTTATGATGCGGGTCACCGGGTAATAGGTCTGAAACATTTGATATAGGCGGACTCGGGGCCTTGACTGGCTGATGTCGAAGTCTATGGTCAAGCCTAAACTGAGTGAGTAGAGGGGCCCGGGTGACCATCTCCTCTACTCACCGATGTTAGCGATGTAGATCGTTATCCATACGACTCATCGCATTTGACAGTGCATTCGATAGGCGCTAACTCCTCTTCGGTCTCTGTAGTAGACTCCGATTCTGTGGTAATGTTGTTGAGGTAATGCTCAATTGACGTACGGAACTTATCCCAGCGATTACCTTTTAGAAGTAATACAGGGCAGTTTTTGCCAGTCCAGTGCTTGTGCGTGACAACGGCATCAACTGACAAGGAAAAGTCGTACAGAAGACACGCGCAGAGTCGGGCAGCACGATCATAAGCTGCCTTCTGGCTAATCTCTTTGTGCATGCATATTTCTATTCCAAGACTTACACCGTTTCCTTTGCCAGCATGCCATCCTTTTTCTGATGCCGGTAATTGCTGGATAACCCGCATATCATCAACGGTGTAATGCCATGAAACCCAATTCTTTTTACCACTCCGAAGTATATAATAGCCCGTCTTACGTACCCATTTTGAATGAGCCTTCGCATCAGCTCTGGAGCCTGTATTTGATGTATTGTGAATAGTTAAATATTCAGGCCTTATTGGGACCCCTGAACGATTTGGCCGACCTTCGTCAATCAGTTCAACCTCAAGGCCCAGTGATTCACCTAACTCACCTCTTCGCATTACCAATTCCTCCATATTAAGGACAGTGTTGACGCAGACACTAGCTGAATCTGCCGCTTCAGAAATTCGGTACGGTGCTGAAGTCTAAGTGGTAAAGATTTCTGCAGTCCGTGTTAATGCGTTTGTTACAAATTGTTTATGAAACTGATACTCCATTAGCAACTATAGGCAAGTCATCTAGGTTCCAGTTGTTTTTCTCTATTTCGTTTATAAACGTTTGAGTTCTGTAAATGGTTTTACGTAAGATCCGATTACTATGGTACTTGAGCCACTGGTGGCGGATGTTAACGTAGGACGAAACCCAGGCTTTTTCATCCCCTCCGCGTGATGGAGGTAATTCGATGAAACGTTTGCGTAAAAACATTAGTACTTGGCCCGAGTGGATGTAAGAATCGTATATGACTAAAGCGCTTAAAGACAACTGTATTTGATTGCGTTCACACCAAGACATAGCGGGATTCCAGTATACCTCGTCGAAAAATTCATCTTGCGTATCTCGCATTATTTGGTCTTCTCTTGCAGCGGAGAGCAAAAGATTTTTGAATTCTTCGTCTTCATGTAAAGGTGTATTTCCGATTAATTCTAAATAAGGAACGAAATCATCGGAGTAACTTCCTTCGCGCTCAACGTACATTTCAATTAAGGTTAATAGATTTCCCTGTTCTGTTGTTTGATGTTTGCCAAATGTAATTTGCTTGCTACGACCTATTCCATCACGGTATACAACTAATTTGTCATATTGGCATTCTGGCGCCCCAGCTTCAAATACGTTAAGGATTTTTTGAATTAGCTTTTTCTTTTCGGTCACTTTCTGCCTCCTTATCTCGTTGGTAGCTAGCTTTTTAATACATGAGTAAAGGGTAGATTCTGAATTCGAATTTCTCACACTTATATAATGATCATCGTGACCACTATTCCTTTCGTCACTATTTCACTTGCAAATATACGTTAACTGGCTATTTTCCCTTACGAAATTAATAGATTGCAGGCACTTGGCACCGTAGAGCTAACTGAAAAAAGGCCATCATGACCACTATCTACTTTTTCCCGCAATTTTATAACTTGTTGGTTATAAAGGTGATCCTGGTCATCAGCGGCGGATACTGTCTTAAGCGATAAACTACGCAGCGGAGGTGCACTATGATAAGGCCAAGCTAACTCGTAATGGTCGATGACGGTCGGAATCAAAGTAAGGGCTACAAAGGCTCGGACGATGGGATGCCTCTCTATACCCCTGCCCAGGCCATATACGACGCGCAAAGGTTTATGGCGATAGTGGAGATATATAAGCTGGAGTTCTCGAAAGAAGAGTTAGTCTAGATTCTGGCCTTGCTGGAAGAATAGAAAGGGAAAAAGTTACACTTCAAATTCATCCAGGCCGACTTTTCACCCAATGGTGTAGAAAAAATTAGAAGTTCAGGGGAAGCGCACCAAGCATGCAACAAACGATAGGTAACTTGCTGATTTTTAATAGGTGTGTGGTGCCCGGGGCCGGACTTGAACCGGCACGGCCGTGAAGCCGGGAGATTTTAAGTCTTATATAACTCATTGATTCTTATAGATTTTCTATTTTTTATGGGTGTTTTGGCCAGTTAAAGACCAATTCACCCTGCTATTTTGGCCAAGTCTGATTCGGTACTGTACCGAAATATGTTCCGTGTACCAAAGGAATGACGCCCACAAACACAATCAGTGGGCTTTATTTTCCTCTTCAGGTCGCATAAAGTAGACCTACCAAAAGAGACAAGGGTAGTTGTGTTGCCCTTAGGCACGGACTTTCAAGAAAGGATGCAGGCCATGACAAGACGACATTTCTAAGCGGGCTCTTCTGCCCAGCTGACTAACACCCCCAACAGATTTTAAAGCTTGGTCAATAGCGACCCGGCCACCCCTTTGCCTGGAGAACTACTATGGAAGACTTGGTACTTGTGCAAGAGCAGCTTGAGAAGGGAATGAGAGAGTACGGTGTTCACCGCTACCTGAAAGCCATTGAGCGCCGCAAGCAGCATGGTGAGGAGGCAGATACGAGTTACGGCAAGACTCTCATCAAGCGCTCATTACTCATTTGTGAAGAGGCGCTAAAGGAGGAGATGGAGCGTGATAGTAGTGCTGTCGGTAGGCACAACAAGGCTCTGAAGTACCTCAGGCAGGGCGAGCTAAGGCCCCTCATATTCATTGCAATGCGCTTCCTCTTCAATGGCATCAGCGCTGGAAGGCAGCTTCAGACACTGTGCAGGCAAATTGGCCAAGCCATTATGGATGAGGTCAATGGGCAGGCTTACCGTGAGCAGTTCAAGGAGACTGGTAAGAAGCTGCAAGCTCAGGCTGCTAAGCGTGTTGGGTATACCTACAGACGCGAACTCTTCAGAACCTTCCAGAATAATACCGAGGATTTTAAAACTGACCGTTGGGATACGGATTCCCAGGTGGTGGTTGGTGCGAAGATGATTAGCATCATCATTGAGAAGACCGGGCTCTTCTACATCCAGAACACCAGAGAGAGGCACAAGTCCTGCAAGTACCTGCTGCCCACTAAATCTTGCTTGGATGCAATTGAGAACCATGTGGAAATGATGAGTGAGATTTGTGTGAGCTATCAACCCATGGTTGTGCCGCCCAACAAATGGGAAGAGGGGAGTGCAAAGGGAGGTGGTTATATCTCTCCCTGGATTAAGCCGTTGCACATGGTCAAGACACGGAATGAAGCCTACCTCTCAGACCTCGCCCACATGGAGTTGAAAGAGATCCGTGCAGCCTTGAACGCGGCTCAAGAAACCCCTTGGAAGATTAACCTGGGCGTGTTGGAAATCATGGAGAAGGCTTATGAGCTGAACAATGGTATGGCTGAGCTGCCTTTACGGATTGATGAAGACCCGATTCCAAGGCCCAGTGAGACTGCTACTGAAGAGGAAGTTGATGAGTACAGGCAGGACCGCCGCAACCAGTTCCAACGCATCAGGGCTAACAAGGGCCGTCGCATCCAGTTTGTAGGGACTCTCACATGTGCCCAACGCTACAGGGAGTTTGAGAATATCTACTTCCCTTACCAGCTGGACTTCAGAGGGCGTCTTTACTCAGTTACTAATGGCTCGCTGTCACCACAAGGGGCTGACTTCAGTAAGGGGCTGCTGCACTTTGCAGAAGCTAAGCCGTTGGGAGAGCGTGGCCTGTACTGGCTTAAGGTTCACATGGCGAATCTCATGGGGGTGGATAAGGTGAGCTTTGATGAGCGAGTTGCATACGTGGATGAGAATTGGGGGGAGTTCATAAGGTGCGGTCAAGATCCACTAGCAAACCTGCTTTGGACTGAGGCTGATAAACCTTGGCAAGCATTGGCAGTCTGCTTTGAGCTGGTGGGGGTGGATAGGGAGGGAGTGAACTTCGCCAGCCGGATACCAGTCGCTTTGGATGGCTCTTGTTCAGGGCTCCAGAACCTGGGAGCTTGTTTGCGGTGCGAGGACACGGGTAGGGAGGTCAACTTACTACCTGCTGACAAGCCCGCTGATATTTACCAGAAGGTTGCAGATAGGGTAATTGCGTCTATTGCGTCCGTCAGTCCTACTAAGTGCGACAAGAAGGCAGCGATAGAAGCTGCTAAAGAGCTAATGAAACTGATTGGAGCTGACCACGGCATCACCACCCCCAAGAGAATGACTAACGCCATAGAGAGAGCGATTAGTGATTGTCCGCGAGACAAGTTGAGTGAAGCTTCCAAGGAGATGCGAAGCATTTATCACCGCGTCGTGGAAGGATGGGCTTGGCTGAAGTTTGGTATCACTCGCAAGACTACTAAGCGAGCCGTGATGACTTTTCCCTATGGCTCCAAGAAATTCGGTTTTAAAGAGCAGCTGATGGAGGACATTCTCATCCCGACTTACAGGGAGCTTTCCACCAAACTTCAGCAGGGTGAAATCACACAGCAGGAATATGAAGAGCAGTGGCCGTTCACTGGAAGAGGGCACTTAGCAGCCAATGTTCTTGCTGATGAGATTTACTCTGCGGTAACTGCGACAGTTGTTAAAGCCGCTGAAGCTATGGATTGGATGCAGCAGACAGCTCGTTTGGTTACTAAGTCTGGTCGCACCATAAGCTGGACCACTCCTTTGGGCTTCCCGGTTCAGCAAAGGTACTTTGAAATGAAAGAGAGGAGGATACGTACAACTCTTTGTGGCGAGACGTATTGGCCAAGGCTTGCAGAGGCAACTGATAAACCTGATACGCGCGCTTCAGCAAACGCCATCTCACCGAACGTAGTGCATAGCCTAGATGCAAGTCACCTGATGATGGTGGTAGGGCTGTCAGCTCAAGAGGGCATCAACAGCTTTGCACTCATCCACGACTCCTTTGGAACACATGCAGCAGATACCGATAAGCTCTTCGGGGTAATCCGCCGTGCTTTCGTTGAGCTTTACCGTGAGAACTACTTAGTGCGACTTAAAGAGCAGCTTACTGCCCAGGTTGCTCCTAAATACAGAGAGGATGTACCGGAACTACCAGAAGAAGGGTGCCTGGATTTAGAAGCAATCCACAAGTCCGCCTATGCATTTGCCTAGCAGGTCTACTAAGCGATACAAGCGGGGTTTTTTGTTGCCCCTAGGCACAGGAATTTAGTGCCCCGCAGATTTGTTGCCCTTAGGCACAGAAAAATTTAGCTGAACCAACAGGTGACTCTATGAAACCACTTACGGCTATTTACACACACTTCATTGATAAGGGCCTGCCTATCCCCGCTGAAGTTTTAAAGCGCGCTATGAAGGCGGGTATCAATGTTACTCAATTCACAATGACAGGTAATAAAAAGAGTGGCTAAGACTATTCTAACCCCGGTTACAGCGGCGAAATTCCCGCACCTTGTAACCCCCAATGACCACTTCAACAAGGAAAATCCGACTTACGAAACCAAGCAAGTCTTTGACATGGAGAATGATGAACATGTTGCTTGGCTTGAGCGTTTCCGTGAGCAGGGTGCAAAGCTTGTTGAAGACTTCCGTGCAGAGATTGTTAAGAAGGGAGGCAAGCTCGCTGCACAGGCTAAGAAAGCAGAAGTAATCCTCCCTATTGAAGAAGATTACGATGTTGAGGGAGAAGGTGAGGAGCAAACCTATACCCCTAACGGTAATTTTGTTCTGAAGATGAAGCAGTACTCCTTGTATAAGGACAAGAAAACAGGGGAGATGAAGAAGCGTTCATTGCCTTTGATTGATACCGCTAAGAACCCTGTGAAAACAGGAGATTTCTATACAGGTTCCAAGCTGGTTGTAGCATTCCGCCCGAATGTCTCAATGGTGCAGGGCAAGCTCTACCTCACTTGCTACATAGAAGCCGTGCAGATACATGAGCTGGCGACCGGGCACTCCGCTCTTGATGCCTTTGGTGTATTTGAAGACGGTTTTAAAGGCGCTGCCAGTTCTGATGAATCAACTCCAGATTCAGATGGTTATGACGCTGGGGGTGACTCTTCAGGTTCTGATGAGGGTGCGCCTAATTTCAACTTTTAAGGGATACAAGCAAGACGCTACGCATATCGTTTCCTTTAAGTTGCCTTACCCACCCTCAGTAAATAACTACTATGGCCGCACCCGCACTGGTTCGGTTTTCATCAAAAAGCCCGGTAAGGAGTTTAGGGCTACCGTTCAAGCTGCCCTTGCTCCCTATAACCTCCAGCCCCTTCAAGGAAAGCTCCGAGTTTGGATTGAAGTTTTCCTTCCTGACCGCCGCAAGAGAGATATAGACAACATTAATAAAGCTCTTCTGGATGCTTTAACGGCTGCTGGAATTTGGGTTGACGATGATTTGGTAACGGACCTCCGCTTGGTTAAGGCGGGGATTGAAAAGGAATTGGGAGGATATGTCGTAGTACATATCGCAGAAATATGTTCGGAAAAAGAAAAGTAACCAGAGCAATTTTGGTTGATGCCACTTTCACGCCTAATTCAGAAGACAAATCAGCGTGGGACATGGAAGGCATTGATAGAAGTAAAGGTGCGCTGGGAATCAGGTCTCACTACATCATCAGACGTAACGGTGATGTTGAGAAGGGTAGAGAGATTGATGAGGTGTGCTGCACAGGCGAGCACCAAGTAGATAAGGAATCAATTTTAATCCTGCTAGTGGGCACAGATAAATTCACAAAGGCTCAAGCGGGAGCTGTAAACGGACTGGTGGATTACCTTCAGGAAAAGTTTCCAGAGGCTGGGCCTGCATTCATGGTGGATGTGGATGAGCCAGAAAGAACAAGTTATTGATTTTGTAGAGAAGTGGGGATCAATTGATTCTCATAAAGCATTTCAACTCTTTGGAATTACACGGCTGGCAGCAGTCATCCATGAGTTGAAAGAAACAGAGCACGCAATGAAAGCTGTCTATGACGGCACGGTGAAAAGCGGCTTTGCAAGGTATGAAGCTGACCCTGAAGAGAGATTCAAAGCTGTTAAGAAGCGGCTCAGCAAATCCTGTAGTAAAGGAATACAGGAAGCTTCATGCCCGAGAGATGTTGTAGCAGCACTGACTGAAGCCCTACGAAATGCGTTGACTTGGGCTAGGGAGGTCGGTGATGGGTGAGTGCGTAAGGAAGGAGCCTTGCCCTTGTGGTGACTCCAGTGACGCGCTGCAAATTTATGAAGATGAGTCTGGGTTTTGTTTCAAATGCGATAGCTACTTTAGTGAAGAAGAGCTTTCAGGTCAGGCATCCCCAGACAAGTCAAAAGGGGGTTCAGCAGCCTCCACTATCACGCCTATTCAAGGCGACTACATATTCCTTGAAGCTCGTGGAATCCAAGCCGATACATGCAGAAAGTACGGATATAGAGTTGGATTCTATGAAGGCCAACCCGCTCAGATTTGTGATGTGAAAGATCTGAATGGAAATCTTATCGGCCAAAAAATAAGACTAAAAGGCAAAGACTTTCGGACCCTCGGTAAGGGAGTAGTTGAGTCCCTTATAGGTGCCCACCTATTCAGTGGTGGTAAGAAAATAATCATCACTGAAGGCGAAATAGACATGCTGACTCTAAGTCAGGTGCAGGGTAATAAATACCCTGTAGTGTCTCTTCCAAACGGCGTTAAGTCAGTTAAGAAAGCCATTGGCAACAATCTTCAATACCTCGCCAATTTTGAGGAAGTGGTTCTCTGTTTTGATATGGATGAACCTGGGCGAGAGGCAGTAGCTGAAGCTGCTTTGATGCTCATGGACCACAACGTCAGGGTTATGAATCTCCCTGAGAAAGACCCCAATGAAATGCTTAAGAAGGGGCTGGTGCAAGAGCTGGTAAGGGCAGTATGGAATGCTGAACCCTACAGGCCAGATGGTCTGGTCACATTAGATTCGCTGGTAGAGGAAGTTATTAAGCCCGTTGAAATCGGTCTTGATTGGTTCCTCCCAACACTTACTAAACACACTTACGGACGCCGCCCAGGTGAGGTGTACTTCTTTGGCGCCGGGACAGGAATGGGTAAGACTGACCTGTTCACTCAGCAAATGGCTTTTGATGTAGAGACGCTGAATAAACCAGTCGGCGTGTTCTATCTGGAAATGGGCACAGTTGAAGCCGCCAGAAGAATTGCTGGGAAAGTTGCTAAGAAGACCTTTCATATCCCTGATACAGGATGGACTCAAGAGGAGCTGGTTGAAACCATTCGGCAGCCCTCACTAAAAAACAGGGTAACTCTTTTTGACTCATTCGGAGTGACCGAGTGGGACAGCATTAAGCAACACATTATTTATCTCGCTAGTCAGGGCGTAAAACTATTTTACATAGACCACCTAACTGCCTTGGCGACTGGTTCTGAGAAAAGTGAAAAAGAAGAGCTAGAGCGAGTCACTGCTGATATGGCCATGCTGGCGAAACGCTACGGCCTAATCCTCCATGTTATTAGCCACCTCACAACACCAGAGCATGGTTCTCATGAGGAAGGCGCGCGCGTGACTATCAGGCAATTTAAAGGGTCACGGGCAATCGGTTTTTGGGCTCACTTTATGTTCGGCCTAGAAAGGAATCAGCAAGCCGCTGATGAAGAAGAGCGTCAGACAACGACGTTCAGAATTTTGAAGGACCGTTATACCGGGCGCGCTGCTGGGGTAACGATAAAGCTTGGGTACGATTTTGAAACCGGCCTTCTGTATGAGCAGGAAACTTTTACAGAGCCATCTACTAGCACTGAAGAAGAGGAACCGCGTTATGCGTTTTAAAAAAGGTGATGAGGTTAAGGTTGTACGTTCTGGAAAAGGCAGCCCATATTGGAACATGACAAAAGAGTCCATGGTTGGGGATGGCAAACCCTATGCAGTGGTTAACATTGATGATGATGAACCTACTGTTCGTTTGAACGTAGGTTGGTTCCATAGCCACTGCTTGGAGTTAGTTGAAGACGAACCTGAAAGCGCCGATGAAGTTGCCGTTGAAGAGACTCCTGAACCTACTTTCAAAGTCGGTGATAAGGTTCGTATTACCCATAAAGTACGGTATTGGGAAGATAACTGTTGGGTGCCTTCTATGGATGCTTCAATCGGTTGTGTAGGGACCATTGAAAGCACCAGAGAAAGGGGAGATTTTTACATTACCCCATTTGGTAAGTGCTACCCACCTGAGTGCTTAGAGCTGGTTACTGACGAACCCGGTGAACATGCCGAAGAGCTTATCTCTGAGGAAGTTACTGAGGACTCATCGGAAACAGTTAAACCATCTCCAGCGCCCCGTAAAACCCTTGATGACTGCTCTCCAGAGGAGTGGGATGCAGCTTCGCGTTCTGTACGTGGTATTGAGTCTACACCTTCTCCTGAAAGTGACGCCCCAAGTGATACCTCACGCGGTGCTTATGTTGTTCAGGAAGGCGGCTCGCATTACAAAAAGTTAGCTATTCAGCCCATGCAATATTCCATGGCTAATGGCCTGGATGCCTGCCAGCACACCATCGTTAAATATGTAACTCGCCATGAAGACAAGGCCGGTATTGCAGACCTTCGCAAGGCTCGCCACACCCTTGAAATCTTGGCTCAAGAGAAATATGGAGAAGCATTGTAGTTGAGACTGGCCTTTGATATTGAAACAAATGGCCTTCTTCACCAGCTCACCAAAATCCATTGCATTGTCGCAATCTGCATAGATACCGGAAAGGAGTATATCTACACAGGCTCAGCTATTAAGCAGGGCGTAGAGATGCTTGCAAGAGCGGAGCTTTTAGTCGCTCACAACGGTATTAACTTTGATGTTCCCGCAATCCAAAAGCTATTCCCAGACTTTAAGCCAGACCATAAGGTGGTACTGGATACTCTTGTCTGTACTCAGCTTATCTATAACGACCCCTTAGAAGAAGACATAAAACTCGCTCAGCGTGGATTACTGCCTAAGAAGCTTCTTGGCAGGCATTCACTAGAGGCGTGGGGCTACCGTCTTGGCGACTATAAGGGTGATTTCAAACCTGAAAACTATATCAATCCAGAAACTGGTGAACCTCATACGTGGCTCACAATTCCTTTCTCACAGGAGATGCTGGATTACTGTATTCAGGATGTGAAGGTAACGATAAAGCTGCTTAAGAGTATCCAGTTTAAACGCACTACTCAGAAGGCTTTAGACCTGGAGCATGAGGTAGCTTGGCGTATGGCTGAGATAGAGCAGTACGGTTTCACATTCAATGTGGCCGGTGCATCTGAGCTTTACGCTGAGCTTGTTCAGGAGAAGTATGAGCTTGAGCAGCAGCTGATAAGCACCTTCGGAAGCTTTGTTAAACGCGGTAAAGAAATAACTCCCAAGAAGACGATTAACTATCGTAAGAATCCTCTGCAAGCAGACCGAACTGCGGGGGCACCTTACACCAAGATAGAGATAATCAAATTCAATCCTGGGAGCCGTGACCACATCGCTAAAGGGCTTATTGAGCGGTATGGATGGGAACCTCAGGTATTTACTGACAAAGGAAACATAACTGTTGATGAGACTGTGCTGGAAGCTCTTCCTTATGAGGAGGCGCATCTAGCAGCTCAGTATCTCCGCAATAATAAGCTCCTGGGTCAGCTTGCAGAGGGCGACAATGCGTGGTTGAAGCTGGAGAGAGAAGGGAGGCTCCATTGCCACGTAAATGCCTTGGGGACTGTAAGTCACAGGGCAAGTCATAGTAAACCAAATTTAGCTCAAGTGCCGAGCTTACGGGCATATAAGGGGAAGGAGTCAAGAACCCTCTTCACTGTCCCTGAAGGCTGGTATTTGATGGGCAGCGACGCATCAGGATTGGAGCTGCGTTGTCTAGCCAATCGTATTTTCCACTGGGATGGTGGGGCATACGTTCAAGAGATTTTAAAAGGCGATATACATACCGCTAACCAGCAAGCTGCTGGGCTGAAGACGCGGGATGAAGCAAAGACATTTATATACGCCTTTCTATATGGGTCTGGCGACCAAGGAATAGGGGCACTACTAGCTCCCGCTGCAAGCCCGAACCAACAGAAGAAAATTGGAGCGGCAACTAAAGCGCGCTTCTTAAAGGCTATCCCGGCCATTACAGCCCTCCGTAAATCCGTTGCAGGGCAGCGCACCAAATTTAAACAAAAGATTAAAGGGCTTGATGGCCGCTGGCTTCACTCGCGTAGTGAGCACAGTGCGGTGAATCTATTACTCCAATCTGATGGAGCCCTGGTGTGTAAGAAATGGCTATGTGTATTTATGGAGCTGATGGAGTCAGTTGGATACAAGCTGGGTTGGGAAGGGGACTTTGTATTGTCTGCCTGGGTACATGATGAGATTCAGGTTGCTTGCAGAACAAAAGAAATCGCCGAGAAGGCAGGTGAGTTCTCTCAGAAGGCTATGAGAATCACCCAAGAATTTTTCAAATTTAACTGCCAGCTAGATACCGACTTCAATATCGGCAAGAGCTGGGCGGATACGCATTAATGATGAATCATAGGGAACTAATAAAATTAGGTGAGGGGAAGTCACTCAAACTTTACAAGTGTACTGGTGATAAGTGGACGATTGGCTTTGGATGGAACATAGAAGATAACGGAATTCCTGAAGAGATTGCTGAGCAGTTGCTAGATGTTGGAATTGAACGTGCTGAGAAAGACCTCTTTCACATCTTTGGTTGGATCTTCATTTCTGACTTAAAAGAGAATCAGTATGGACGCTACTGTGCGCTTTTAGACATGGCGTACAACCTGGGCTTTGGTCGCTTTAAAGGCTTTAAGAAGATGATTACTGCTGTTAAAGCACATGACTGGGAAGAGGCTGCTGAACAAGCTAAAGATTCTCGCTGGTATAATCAGGTTAGGGATCGCAGTGAACGCGATGTTCACCTCTTAAGAACAGGGCGATTCCCAGCATGAAGAAACTGCTCCTTATTGATACCGATATTGTTGCTTACAAGGCATGTGCAAAGGCTGAGTTTGAATGTGACTTTGGTGATTGGACATTCCTAGCAACAAACTTTGAGGTGGCCCTCAATAACGCTGTTGAGCGCATTGAATCTATTCGCGAGCGCTTAAAAGCTGATGAAGTGGTGCTTTGTCTGACTGATGACCACAACTGGCGAAAAGACGTTTTACCTACCTATAAGCGAAACCGTATAGGGACTCGCAAACCCATGAAGCTGCCTGAGGTGAAGGCGGCTCTTTGTGAGCAATATGAGTCCTTTCTACGTCCCGGCCTAGAGGCTGATGACGTTATGGGAATTCTCGCTACTCATGCCGGTTATAAGCCCAAGTTCAAGAAGATTATTGTCAGCGAAGATAAAGATCTTCGGACTATCCCTGCACTTGTTTTCAACCCTGACAAGGACACTAAGCCCCGCCTGATTACTGTGGATGAGGCTGACCGCTGGCATATGGCGCAGTCCATTGCTGGTGATGTTACTGATGGTTATACCGGCTGCCCTGGAATGGGCTTGTCAGGCGCTGAAGAGCTGATTGCTGAGCCTTATCAGTGGGAGCAATACGAACATACCTTCAAGTCTGGACCGAGGAAGGGGAAGACTGAAGAGCGTTGGCGAAAGATACCTTGTGAAGATCTTTGGGAAGGCGTTGTTAGCTGTTATGCGAAGCAAGGTTTAACTGAGGAATATGCACTATCACAAGCACAAGTTGCGAGGATTTTGCGCGCATCTGACTACGACTTTGACAACAAAAAAGTAATCCTATGGGAGCCTATCAATGAACATTGAAGTGAAATATGTACATCACATGGGAACAGACTTAACGGTTGCTAATGCCGCTGGTCCTACGCAACTTGAACCTGAGTTCTGGGAATGTTTGGAGGACTGGGTATACGCCCCAGATAGGCCGATTTTAACTCCTGTTTTTGATTACCCTGGAAGAGATCGCATAACTGATGCTGCTGAAGACGGTGAGCCTTCAGTGTTTAGGCACACGATGCTGAGCGTGATTGTAACCGCACCTAAAAAAGCCTATGTACGCTGTTTGGAGACTGGACTAGGCACCGTAACCCGTCTACGGAATCAAACCCTGAGTGTCGGTTGGAAGAGATGGCTATGGACAGGCTCTGTCAATCAGTTTGCAGAGTTTGCAAACCACCATTTAGGTAGTAGTTGCTCTGAAGAATCCCGGCAAATTTCAATCAAGCTGGATGAGATTTGTCAAACCTTGTTCCCTTATTCCTGGGGAGCTTTATCTCAAAACTCTTAAAGAGGACTTTCATAATGTCTCAAGATAAAACTGAAGCTGTATTGAATCCCGTCATGGTAACTGTTATTGCCCATGTCTTTCTTACTATGCAGGATATGGGGATACCCGCGGCCCTTGCTAGGAAGGTAGTGTCTAATGTTTGTTATGACGTAACAGATACTGGCGATGATGCAAAGAGCCTATTTGAAGCTGGTAGGGATCGCGGAATGTGGCTGGATAAAGGTAAGCATGATGCTGATGCAGCCTATTTAACAGCTAAAGGAGAGGGTTCTCCTGACTTCATTACTACGTCAACAATGACTGCTCATGTTGTTCTTGGGGCCTTAGATGCGGGAACACCTCAATTTCTTATCAGCCCGTTGCTGAATAAGCTTTTGGATAGGTTCGCAGAGTCTGATGCTGTACGGGAGAAACTTCTTATCAGCTCCCGTGATATTTGTCTTGAGTTAAATGAAAAGCGGGAAGAGTCCTCTGATGATAACCCTGAAACAGTAGTAGAGCTGGAAGAGACCGGTTCGTAAAACCATCCCTTAATCACTTTCTGATGTCCCATTAACCACACCATTAAAATCTCTTAAAGAGGACTTTAAAAATGTCTGAAGATAAAACTGAAGCTGTAATGTGCGAAGCCATGATCTCTGTAGTTGCCCACCTATTTTGGGCAATGTATAAATCAGGTGCGTCCGGCAAAATATGTAACACACTAATCTCCTATGTCTGTCAGAAATCCACAGATACTCACACGGATGCGGAGGCTTTATTTGAGGCCGGTAAAAAGCAGTCATTAGAAGTTGCGAAGTATGAACTAGGAGAGACTACTTCTGGGCCAAGTGAGCAGAGGGAGTCACCAGCTGGTTTTATAACTACGGCTACGATGATTGCAAAAGTAGCGGCTGCTGGTCTTTGTGTTGGGTTAACACCAGTTAAGATTAGTGAAGTGGTGGACTATCTGATTAAGAAGCACAGCAATTCAAGCGAAAGTGAGCAGAGGCTCCGCGATAAATCAAGAGAAATCAGTTTAGAGTTTCTTCTTGAGGTAGCTGGAAAGCCTTCCGATGATACCCCGGAAATTGAAGTAGAGCTGGAAGCAGCAGATTCATAGCCTTCTTTTCAGTCCTCTTTAAAGCCTCCTCTACCTACTCAGAAAATCCTCCTAAACGTCTTTATTCATTTGAAAGCTAGATCTTTCAGGCTGCCTTCGTTCGCCTTGAATTTGGATGAGGGAGGATGCTGAGTGGGTAGTAAATACCATGGAGTAACTATGGATTTTTTAGCGGCAGTATCCGGTTTTGCATCATGCCTTTTAGGCATTATCTATTTCCTAATACTGTCAAAAGAAAAAGGCTGGGTGAGTATTTCAATTGAAACGGGTGGCTGGAGATTGCTGGTAGTGGGTGTTGGAGTCCTTGCAACGACCTTGGTAATACTCCTTTTCTCCCTGGTAATTGTTCCTTACCTGCTGATGTAAGCCTCTCTCAAATTTAGCAACCGTTAGATAACCAACACTTCACATAAAGGTGATGACCGTGAAGAAAACCAGATTACCTCTTTACAAGATTAAGCATATTGAACGCCTCCATAAAGAGGGTGTTTCTCAAGGCAAAATCGCGAAAGAAGTAAAAGTTTCCACCAGTACGGTGAGCAAATACATATCAACCTTTAAGGCTGCTATCGGCGAATAGTTTGTAAGCCAGCCTTAAAACAACCTAAGGATTAACAGGTATGCCCGATGACAAAGATCCGGTAGAGCAGGAAGAAATTGCTGATGAAAAAGAACAAGCAGAAACCCCTGCACAAACGCAGGGCGATGTTTCGGATGAAGCAGCGGATAAAAAGAAGGGCCGCACACGCAAGAAGAG
This sequence comes from Microbulbifer epialgicus, assembly GCF_041447265.1. NCBI lineage: Bacteria > Pseudomonadati > Pseudomonadota > Gammaproteobacteria > Cellvibrionales > Microbulbiferaceae > Microbulbifer > Microbulbifer epialgicus. Next base: position 9,637 of record NZ_JBGMEK010000035.1, on the reverse strand, counting down.
CAGCGAGACAAAGGACAGCTCAAAGCAGACTAAGGGATCTTCTAAAGAATCTCCAGTCAAAGCAGCAGTCGTTTACATCCCGTGTAATGATTCGGGCGAAAAGCTTCTGGACCGTGTTTGCGTACAAGCTCCTTCAACTGGGAAGCTTCCTACGGGATTCAATTGGAAGGCTTTTCGCTTAATGGAAGTAATTCCCGTCCGCTAATTTTGTTGCCTTAAGGCATAAGCATGGAAGATTTACTAACAGTGCTACGAAAGGAGATTGACCAGAAGATCCCTAGACGCCCAATAGACCCATTTGAGCACGGTCGTAGGGTAGGGAAGATTGAACTCCTTGAGTACATAGAAAACCTTTTAGAACCAAAGAAAGAGGACCACTTACCTAGTGTGCATGAGTGACGACCCACCCGAGTCACCACCACCTCCGCCTCCTCCCGCGCCTCCACCTCAGAACGCTCCCGACCTAAAGATTAAAGCAGTAGCTGAGAAGCGAAAGACTGCACGCCAGCGTCGTAAGTCTAATAAGGCGGGTCTGCGTAAGGATTTGAGTGCGTTGAATATCAATGGGGCGCAGGCTGGTGGTGCGGGTCTTAATATCCCGACAAAGAGTTAATGGAAAATAAACCAAGTAGAAGTCTTGATGCTGAATCACGATACCGAAGGCTAGAGTCCACTCGTAGTGCGTATATCAAACGTGCTGAGCAGTGCGCAGGGCTGACAATACCCGCGCTATTCCCTGTCAATGGGAATGCAGAAACACTGCAAACTCCTTATCAGGGCCTTGGCAGTCGTGGTGTGAAGCATCTTACAAACAAATTAGTAATGGCGTTATTGCCACCTAATACCCCCTTCTTTCAGCTGCTTCTATCTGAGGAAGTAGATGCTGAAGGTACGAAAGGGGAGGTTGATAAAGCTCTTTCAATGATGGAATCAACCATCAAGAAAGAAATTGAATCCAGCCAGCTTAGAAGCCGGTTATATGAAGCCATAAGACAACTAATGGTGGCTGGAAATTATCTTCTGTACTTCGGTCCAGAGGGTGTAAAGGGCTACAGGCTAGACAAGTATGTGCTGAAGCGTGATGGTTTAGGTCGCATTAGTGAGTGCATTATCAAAGAGGTAATCACTCCTGATGACATACCAACTTCAGTCAGAGATGCTGTGCTAGGCCCAACTCAGATTAATCCCGACCCGGAAAAAGAGCTTAATCAATACACAGTTATTAGGCGTGCTGGAAAGCGCTTCAGGGTCTACCAAGAAATCAAAGGCGTCGTTGTACCTGAATCCCGTGGTAAGTATTCAGAAGATACTTTGCCTTGGCTGCCTCTACGGATGATAAGGGTAGATGGTGAAGACTACGGGCGCTCCTATGTAGAAGAGCATTTAGGGGATTTGGTATCCCTTGAAAAGCTCTCACAAGCAATCGTGGATGGTTCGCAAGCCGCTGCAAGGGTGGTATTCCTGATTGAGCAGGGATCAATACTAACACCCGATGCGGTTAAGAAAGCACGCAATATGGACATTCTCAGAGGTAAGAAAGAGGATGTGACTACCATTCAGCTAGACAAATTCCACGATTTTAGAATCGCTTCCGAAACGATTAGCCAAATCAATAGGGAGCTTTCAAACGCATTCCTATTAAACACTTCTGTTCAACGTAACGCTGAGCGTGTAACCGCTGAGGAAATCCGCTTTATGGCTGCTGAGTTAGAGCAAGCCATTGGCGGGGTTTATACGTTATTAGCACTGGAGCTTCAGCTGCCTCTTGTCTCAATCATTATGGAGAGACTTAAACGAAAAGGACGGCTGCCGCAAATAAAGAAAGGTGACATTGAGCCGCAGGTCTTAACTGGTATTGAGGCGCTAGGCCGGTCACAGGAACTAGAGAAGCTGCGTGTCCTACAGAGCTTTATGCAGGCTCTATCTCCTGAGCTAGTACAGAAATATACCCATGTTGATGAGTTTGTGAAGCGCATTGGAGCTGCTTTGCATCTGGATACCAATGACTTGGTTAAAACAACTGAGCAGATAAAGAAAGCAGAACAGCAGGAAGCACTAAGTCAGATGCTTCAGCAAGTGTCGCCAGACTTAATGAAACAGTTTCAAGGAGAAACGATTTAAATGGCCGAAGGCAATACTGGGGTTACGGTGAGTTCTGACCCCCAGAGCAATAACAATAATGGCGGTGCAAATCCCGCTCTGCCAGCTACACCAGCAGTTGATAACAACAGCACAACCCCTCAATTACCAGAAGGTTTCAACTCTGTTGAAGAGCTGGCAACTGCTTATACCCAGCTTAAAGGGTCTCAAGAGCAGAATCCTGAAACCACACCTAAAGGTGATGATAAGGGTAGCGATAAAGATGGTGATGACCTTGCGTCACAGGTTAGTGACCTTCAGAACCGTCTGACTACAAATGAAATCTTCAAAGCTGTTGGTGGCGAAGATAAGTACAGCCAGTTGACTGACTGGGCCTCAGAAAATCTACCTGAAGGTGAGGTTAAAGCATTCAACGATGTGATGGCTTCAGGTAACCAGGAAGGCATGTTGTTTGCTGTACGTGCTCTGCAAGCTATCCATCAAAACACAATGGATCAAGAACCGGTTCTGAACTTTGGAAACAATGCTAAAGGCATGAGCGGCTATCGCTCTCAAGCAGAGTTGAATCAGGCTATTGCAGATCCGCGTTATTACAGCGACCCAGCTTACAGGGAAGAAGTGGAGCATCGTGTAGCTCTCTCCACGTTCTAAACAACCTCCTCATTTAATTAACAAAATCTAGTAAGTCCTCTACATAAATCTAATGCACTTAGCTGTGTAGGGGATTCCTATGTCTATAAGAAGGTAATAAATTTTTTAATGGCATTTCCTACTGACCAAAATGTATCAAATCCCTTGCAAGTAAACAATGCTGGGGATGCTCGCGCACTGGGCCTGAAGCTTTTCTCAGGTGAAGTTTTGAGTGCGTGGCACGCAAATAATATTGCATTAAAGCTTACCCGCAAAAGAACTATTAAATCCGGTAAGTCCGCCCAATTCCCTTTGTTTGGACGCGGCAATGCTTCTTACCATACCCCTGGTAAGTTGATTGAAGCATCAAAAATCCCGACTGTAGAACGTACAGTAACTATTGATGACGTTGCTATCTCTCCAGTATTTATTGCTGATATTGATGAGAAAATCCTCCACTTTGATACTCGCTCTGAATATTCAATGGAGTGTGGCTCTCAACTAGGCGAGCTTGTTGACCGTAATGTATTCCGTATGGTTACTCAGGCAGGTTTGATTACTGACCAAGCTGCAATGACTGCTGCTGGCCTGACTGCGATTACTGGTCAAGAGTATACCCAGCCAATTCAAATGTCTGGCGCAAGTGACCACTTGGATGGTACCAAGATCTATGCGGCCATTGTGAAGGCTGTTACTGAGTTCCGTAAAAAGAATATTAAAGAGAAGCCGGTAGTAGTACTACCTCCTGACCAGTATGCAGCCCTCCTGACTGTACCTTCCGTTGCCAATGCCGTGTGGTTGAACCGTGATGTAGGTGGTACTGGTAGTATCGCTGAAGGCTATGTTCCGAAGGTTGGCGGTGCTCCAATCTACGAGTCAAACCATATTCCTAGCACTGATGAAAGCTCAGGCATCAGCGATCCAGAGCCGCTGGCAGATGTCACTGTTGGTTCCGGTAATGAAGCGAAATATCGCGGTGATTACTCAAACGTAGTCGGATTGGTTTTCTCTCGCTCAGCGGTTGCTACTACTGAGCTTTGGGGTATCAACACTAAGGTAGTGGAAGAGCCTCTCCGCCTTGGTCATACCATCCTGGCTACTCAAGCACTGGGCCACGACATTCTACGTCCTGAGTGTTCCATCCCGCTGCTGAAAGCATAATTTATTGTTAGCTCAATTGGGGGTCTCTTAGGAGACTCCCCTTTTTTTAGGGGATTAAATGACCAAATTAGATGCTGTAAATTACATGTTGGTGGGAATAGGGGAGGCCCCTGTGAACCAACTTGGAGAGGCATTTGCTGATGCCCGAATAGCCGAAACAATCCTCAGTCAAACTAATACCACAGTTCAGGCTAAGGGCTGGTATTTCAATACCGAAAATCACTTCAAGCTTTCACGCAGTTTTTATTCAGAACTTAAGCTTCCTAAAGGAACGCTGTCTGTAGATACAGGCTCTACTGACGTTGTGCAGCGCGGCTTATATCTATATGACAATGTAAATAAAACCAAAAAATTCCAATCAGATATGGTGGTTCATCTGGTGCTGGAGATTGCTTTTGAGGAGTTACCGCATGAGGCGATGATGGCTGTCCTAACCACAGCTACAAGGCGCTTCCAACAGACTACAGTTGGTTCGGTAACACTTGATAAGTTTCTGGAGGAGAATGAGCGTAAGGCTCACATTTCACTACTTCAAAGTGAATCCGAGAATGCCCACCATAACCTTAAAGAGAATCCTGAGTTTAGGTTGAGTTTAAGACGTGATGGTGGTGTTTCCTTTAGCGGAGCCGATGGCTATCTTGCTTCTTTATATACTTCTGGAGGCTCTTAATGTCTTTATTAAGTCAGTCCATCAGAAACCTGATAGGCGGAGTTAGCCAGCAAGAAGAAAAGCTACGTAGTGCTACTCAATGCGAGGACCAAGTAAATTGCAGGAACTCTTTGGTTGATGGGATGGGTAAGCGTCCATGTACGGAGCTGATAAGTACTCTAACAAACCTTGATACCTCTGATGCCAGCGTTCATTTTATTGAGCGTGATGCCAATGAAAGATACATAATGGTAATTACAGATGGCTCAGTACGTGTCTTCAATTCAGATACAGGCGTTGAGTACCCTGTCGTAGATAATGTTCAATCCAATAAGCAGTATCTTAGGCACAGGACAAAAGATAATGTTCAGAACCAGTTTCAAGTGCTTACTACTGCTGATACGTCCATCATCCTCAATAAGTTGGTCCCAGTTGAGCAGGCATACGTTCGGGAGACAGTCTAATGGCCTCTCAGAACGTACTGACAACAATTGAGATAACAATCCCGACATTTGTCACAGCGGCCCTTACACATCATTCTTGTGGTGGTACAGATAAAAACAAAATTGAATACATAGTGGGGCTATCTTCCCCTCAGGTTGTGACCTTAGCTATTGATAAGAATCTCACTGCGGAAAAGTGTGCCCGCTCTTTAGGTGAGGCCCTACGTACTTACTACCCTTCGTACTTGGTTCATATTAAAGGCTCAACCATTTCCATTGTAAGGCCGCGTGGAAGTGACCTGGACATCACTGAAAATAGCCTGCAGAAGAAAAAGAGGCTGGGAAATAGTAACTCTAATACATGGCATAGGTGGCCCTCCTTAGACGATCGCAGTGTCTATGGAAAGTACTATAAGCGCGGTGTTAGTAATAGATTTATAAGGACATATATCCCATGAGTATTGATTGTTCAAAAGTGCCGACTAAAAGTATTGATTCAGTTGTTGTCACTACACGCGATTATGAACCTGGGGAAATATCTACAGAGATTGCTGATGCCGGGCTTGGCTTTGGTGCCTGGGATACCACTAACAACTCCGCTATTGAAGAGGGCTATCTTGAAGATAACCGTTCCCTCTGCTTTGTTAAACAAGCCGATTACGCGACTAAGTACACACTTAAACTTAACGGTACCTCTTGCTCCTATACGACCCCTGAAGCGACCTCAGATAGGGCCAGAGCGGGACTAGCAACAGAGGCTATTACCAGTAGCATCGTATCTGCAATAAACTCAAAAACTGGTTCTCATGGTTGTACGGCAACAAGCTTCGGTTCATATTTCACTGTCCATTCCTCCAACTCTTATACGATCCAAGCAGTGGACTCATTGGGTGGAAAAGCTTTCTTTGCTTTTAAACATAAAGCTCAGAACTTTTCTGACCTCCCTCCTGATGCCCCTGATGGTTTCCGACTGAAAATATTGCCGGAACCGGATGCGGAGGGCGAGGCTTATCATGTTGTTTACAATAAAGAAGGCGGCGTAACCACAGGCACTTGGGAAGAAACGGTAGCCCCTGGTCTCATAAATCAGCTGGATCGTAATACGATGCCTCACTTACTGACCCGTAAGCAGGATGCACAGTATATAAATTCGGACAATCCCTACGGCATTTATTTTGAGTTTTCACATGCTCCCTGGTCAGCTCGTGAAGTAGGGGACTATGCAACAGCTCCATTCCCGAGTTTTACAAGCTCTATTAATTCAGATGGTCAGCTCTCCGCTATCCGCACGATTACCAGTATGGCCTATTTTAAGAACCGTCTTGTATTTGCGACTGATGAAAACTTGGTATTCAGTGAAGCTGGTAATCACTTTAGGTTCTTTCCAACAACAGTTATCCAGCCGCTAGAGTCAGATGCTATTGATATTGCAATATCAAATAACAAAGTCACACCCATTCAGCACATGATTCCTTATGAAAAGGAATTAATTATGTTCTCGGCAAATCAGCAGTACAGCTGTAGTGGAGGCGAGATATTTAGTGCTGAGACGGTTCAAGTTGTCCCAACTACTGGGTACAGAATTGATGTGAATGTGGCCCCGATAAGGGTGGGCGATAAGATTTTCTTCTGTAGCAGAAAGAGGAACTTTAACACTATTTGGGAATACGTCTATGAAGGAGATAAGTGGCGTGCTTATGATATTACTAAGCATGTCCCTAATTATATTGAAGGGTTTGTCCACCGACTTGCTGGTAACTCTACGCAAGATATGTTGTTCGTACTTCCTCGCCTTTCACATGAAGATACGATTGGCTTTATGTACATCTACAACTGGGCTGAGCAAAGGGATGAGAGAGTACAAAGTGCTTGGCAAAAATGGGAATTTGCAGCTGAGGTGCTTGATATAGTCCTTGAGGCAAATTACCTACGCCTCCTTACCAGATATAACGAGGGTGGTGATGTAGAGGCTCCGACCTACATTTATTACTACGAGGGTATGAACTTATCCTATGATCCCCTAGCAGAGGAGCTAGGACACCCGGCCTTAATTGATAGACGTGAAGAGGTCACTGGATTAGGGATAGGTAGTTCCGATTTAGAAGAATGGGATGGGAGAATCGTATTCCAGTTCCAAGGCAGAGCATTTGTAGGGTTTCCCTATGAACAACGCTATGTATTCTCCCGGTTATCTATTCGGGATAGCTCAGGAACGCCGCTGGTAGGAGGACGCACACAAGCACGGCGTATCATCCTGAACTATGCCGATACGAGTCACTTTGTTGTGGCTGCTGAGGTTAGAGGTAGAAGTGACATACGCTCTCAGGAGTTTAATGCCCGTGTTATTGGTTCAGCTGACAACATCATAGGCGAGATTCCAATCGCAGTTGGTGAACTCACATTCCCCGTGATGGGTGAGGCCGACAGATTACGTGTCCACATATCAAACTGGAGCCCCTTTGATGCGGTCTTCTTATCCGCTCAGTGGGAGGCGTTCTATTCGTATAGAGCACGGCGGTTGTAGCTATGTACGACTTAAGGCCCACTTCAACTGTTGATATTAGGAATGTGGCAGGTGACGTTCACCCCCAATATAAAGTTGAGTTGGAGGTATTCGGTAGTTGTTTTGAAAAGCTACTCGCCCGCTGTGTTGAAAGCAGTAGCGAAGCTTTTTCCATTTGGGACAGGAGCGAGCTAATCGGCCTATCTGGGTTTCGCCGAGGTCATCATGGTGTGTTGCCATGGATGGTTCCAACAACTACAAGACCCTCCAATATCAAAGCATTCATGCAAGACTCTAGCGACAGGCTTGCTAGTTACTCTTCCGAGATGCTTTACAACTACATCCATGAAGGGAATAAGACAGCTCGCCGATACGTGAGAGCGTTAGGCTTCTCTGAATGCAGGTTGATTCCTTACTTCAACGACTCGGAACATACTTTTATACAGGTGGTTAAATGGCCGGTGAATTAACTTCTGCGGCTGCCAGTACGGGTAATCCGTATGCAATTGCTGCCGCAGTCGTAGCTGACATGATGATTGCTAACCGCAAAGATAAAAAGTTAGCTAAAGAGAATAGGAAACGGAGAGATGCTGCCGTTGAAAGTGCATCGTTGAATATACGCGAGATGAACCGGGTATTTCAGACTGAGCAGGAGAAATCCGTTGATGACAAGTTGCAAGCAAAGCTCAACATGTTACGTCAGGCTGACAAGGTTAGTCTCAGTGCTGCTGAGAACGGCGTGGGAGGCTTGTCCATTTTCCGCTTAAGGTCATTTGTAGAGGGGCAGGGAAACCAGAATGTCCGCAACATTGATAGGAACCTGGATGATGGTCGTGCCCGCTTGATGATTAATAAGAGAAATGAGAACCGTAGTGTGATGGACCTAATCAACCAGCTGCAGCAGCCGAAAGGATGGAAGCAGAACTTACTTGATATTGCTATAGCAGGGGCTGGCTCCTACACAAACAATGGTGGTTCTGGTCGTGCTGCTCAAAGGAGCAGTGCATCAGGAGGAGCTTCTACCGGTACTTCCGGGGGAGGTACAACATAGCCAGAGTTACACTAGATGCTGTTGTAGGTAAGCAGGGAACCAAAAGAAAAGTTGCTGACTACGCAACTATGACAACACCAGTAGCCCCCCAGCAAAGCGGGCCGGATACAGTTGATCAGCTGATTTCAATGGGCGGTGTTGCCATGAATAGCTGGGCAGATAAATACAACAAGGAGCTAGATGCTGAGAGCTACCTAGCTTCTGAGATGGCTTACAAGGATGCTGAGCAGAACTTTAGAAAAGCTGTTGAGCGCGATCCATCCCTGCTGGACCTAGAGCCAGATGAGCTTTCAAAACAGGCTGCCAGCTTCCTTGATACTTCCCGCGTCCACAATCCCGACTATGCCACGCGCTTGAAGCGGACCTGGGGAGCGCAATCGCGTCAGCAGGCTCTTCAGATGCGGGAGTCAAAGAGGCATGAGGATAAGAAGGGTATCTACAAGGACTATGTACTCCGCTCAATTCCCGAGCTACAGCAAACCTTTAATCAATCCCCCGAAGATGCGGACTTTGCTCTTGGAGCTGTAAAACAACTGGCTTTAAGTGATGGTCTTAGTGAGCAGGAGTTTCTGGAGATCATAGCTGATGTGCAGGCAATGCCAGAGGTTACTGAGAATGACTTCCAAGCGACCGTATTAGCCGACTTGGTATTGGACCGGAAGGATTCACAAGGCCGCTTGATAGGCGGTGATGCACTTCAGCAGAGAATGAAAGCCGCTCGCCAAAGAACCTTGGACCTCAATACCAAGCAGAAGCAAGAAGCTAAGTTGGCCTTTATACATGACTGGGAAACTCAGGTAATACCAGCAGTGCTTTCAGGCCAGATGGCAGAGCCGGGGTATGACTACTTTGGGGGCGTCATTGAGAAGGGAGTTATCACGGGCTCTGAAGCTGACTCTCTGCTGGACATGATAAAGAGTGAGCGGCTTAAGGCTGGCGGGGATACGGCTAAGCATTACCTGCTAAACGCATTCCTTGAAGGCACTCTTAATAAGGAACTTCCAGTTGCAGCGAGTTATAACCAAATCTGGTGTTTGAAGGTTTGAAAAAAAGCGGCGTATCTGGTTGATTTGTTATCGCCAGACAATAAACCAACTAAG
>NZ_JBGMEK010000034.1:0-52455 GCF_041447265.1 Microbulbifer epialgicus | reverse complement strand
AAACTTCCTCAAAGGCACAGTGGGTGATGCGATAAATCTCCTCATGGCTGCGTGTGCCTGGAATTTGAGAAAATGGATGATCAGGGCGCTGGAGGCGTTTTTTTGTGCCCTAAAAAATCGTTTTCACCTATTTTTATGATCTTAAATCCGTTCCGGCTAATAATACGGATATTTTACTTACGTTTTGGAAGGTGGATTTAGTCCGAATCGCCCCGTAAACCCTCATTACACCGTGCTGGAGGTAAGTGTTTGGTTTTTTTTCAGGGCCGACTACTTATGTCCTTGCTTGCACTCCGCGCGGAGAAAGCACAGAGCCATTTGATTAGGATTGGAAATCTGTGAAGTTTGGCGATCAGTTTTAAGTCCCGGTTTTTTAACAGGTCGTTCATTCCAGTCTCGCCCAGTGGTGCCACAGGGGAGGCCAGAACGACCCTGCTGACCTTTTTCGGAAGATGATAAGCGATGGAGAGCGCATGGGGGCCACCTCCGGAGTGCCCGATTACAGAGAACTGATCTATTTGCAGGAAGTTAATCAGTGCTTCCATGTCCAATCCCCATTCCACCATTTTGCGCCCTCTACAGGGAGAAGAGCCACCCACACCCGGTTGATCAGCAGCAATCATTCTTATTCCGAGAGAAGCGGTCAGGGAGTTATCGGGGTTGCGGATCAGTCTCGAGTCAGAAAAGCCATGGTTAAAGATTACCGGGAAACCGTTGGGATCGCCGTAAATGTCGAAAGTGAGTTTACGCCCATCTTTTAACTGAAGTTCTGGCACCTTTGCGCCCCGTTTGGCATTGTTGGCCTTGTGAATCAGTATCGATTTATCGGAGTATAGTGTTACAAAAAATCATGGGGCATTCCTTCTGGGGAAATGCATTTTCCGCCTATTGGATTCAGCTAAAGATTCTTTAGACCTTTTGGGCAACGGCTGTGAGAGAGCACTTTGATCGTTATAAGATGGTTCCTGCTATTTATTCTTTGCTTTTCCGTACTACCCGGCAAAGCCCACCTTTCTGCTCAGGAAACAGCTTCCGGTGATCATGTGACCGTACGCTGGTTGGCACCAGCCAGTTTTGCGGAGGGGAAGACGGAAAAAATTGGCTTCTACTTTGAGGTGGATCCCGACTGGCATGTGTACTGGCGCAATCCGGGGGATTCAGGTGCGGCTCCGCGTTTCACTATAAGGCCGGCTGGCGCTTCAGTGGGACCTATCGAATGGCCATTCCCTGTGCGCCTCAGGATTGAGCACCTCACCAACCTGGGTTACGCGGGTAATGTGGCTTACCTGTTCGATTTAACGCCTGATCCGGGGGTAAAGACAGTCTCCCTGCAAGTGGATCTCGAGTGGCTGGTATGCAAAATTGAGTGTATTCCCGGATTTGCCACCATGACCTTGTCCCGCCCGGTAGGGGATAAGACTCGCTGGCAATCAGGAGACCAGAATCTGCGGAATCATTTTGCGCAACGAATTCCACGGCCCAGTACCAGCAGCCCCTGGGAACCGGTTGCTCTCGCTGCACTGGGGGAGGATCGAATACGTCTACTGTTGGAAGGGGAGAAAGGGCGTAAGCCGCCGCAAGTTTTCCCTCTGGATGGCAATCTGTTTTCCGCGGCCAAGCCGGCGTTACAGCGTGAAGGGAAAACCCTGATTTATATCTTTGAGCGTCTGCCGGGGGCCGCCTTGCGTCAATCTGCCGATTTTGTCTTGAGCGATGGCAGCCGTGCCTGGCAGTTGGATGAGGTGTCATTTAGCGCAGCTCTGCCTCAGGCGCAGCAGCGCCCTCTATGGCTATTGGTTCTGGCCGCCCTGGCCGGGGGGATTATTCTGAATTTAATGCCCTGTGTTTTTCCCGTGCTTTCAATCAAGTTGCTCGGTCTGGTACGAGAGGGACACAGTGATAGAGGGCGCCTACTCGAAGGGCTATTGTATGCCACTGGAGTACTCACCACTTTCACGGCACTTGGGGCATTACTGTTAGTACTTCGCGCCGGAGGGGCCGCTATCGGTTGGGGGTTCCAGCTCCAGTCTGCCCCGGTGGTAATGGCCCTGTTACTGCTGTTCTGGCTTGTGGCTCTGTCATTCAGTGGAGCTTTCGAATTCGGTCATCGCCTGATGAATCTTGCAGGTGTTAGTCGTGGCGGGAGCTTTGCAACCGGAGTATTAGCGGTATTTGTTGCGGCGCCCTGTACCGGCCCTTTTATGGGGGCTGCACTGGGCACAGCGGCAATACTCCCTGCCACTGAGGGAATATTGATTTTTCTTGGGCTCGGCGTTGGGCTCGCTGTGCCATTTGTTGTGTTGTGTGCCAGCCCTGCGTTATTGAACCGGCTGCCAGCGCCTGGGCCCTGGATGGAAAAGCTGAGGCAATTATTGGCCTTCCCCCTTTATGCTACGGTGATCTGGCTATTGTGGGTGCTGGGCCGGATGTTGGGAGAAAGTGGCTGGTTGATTGGTGCCCTATTGCTATTGGCGGTGACCTTCGCCCTGTGGCTGGGACGTAATTTTTCCCGTGTTGGCCGGGCCTGTGCCTGGGTGCTACTGCTGGTTTCCCTGGGGATTGGGTATTTGGCGCTGGTTGAAGGGCATGAAGAGGCACCGCAAGCAGTCGACAGTTGGCAGAAGTATGATCCGCGGCTACTTGAGCAGGCCCTTGGTGATCATCGCCCAGTGTTTATCGACTACACTGCGGCATGGTGTATCACCTGCCAGGTAAATAAAAAATTGGTTTTGGATACACCAGAAGTCCAGAAACTATTCCGTGACAATAACGTGTTGCTTCTGCGTGCAGATTGGACCCGGCAGGACCCGGAAATCACAGAGGCCCTGGCTTTACTTGGGCGCAACTCGGTACCAGTCTATGCATGGTACCCAGCCGGCGCGACAGAGCCCGAGCTTTTGCCACAAATATTACAGAAGCATATGATTTCTGACCTGTTTGCTGAAAACAATAACACCCAAAATGAAAAGGAGAATTAGTCATGTGTAGGCATCACTGGTGCGGCGGTCTTGGCCGGATGGGAAGCCTGTTATTTTTTTCACTATTTTCGACCCTGGTATTGGCGGTGGCGATACCGGGTGATAAAGCACCGGATTTCTCCGTTGTGGATGCAGAAGGTGAAAGACATTCCCTGGCTGATTATGCGGGGCAGTGGCTGGTGGTCGAGTGGTTTAATAAAGATTGTCCCTATGTAAGGAAGCATTATGGTAGTGGCAATATGCAGGCCCTACAGAAAAAATATACGGGCCAGAATGTCAAGTGGCTAACGGTTATTTCCTCGGCAAAAGGCAAGCAGGGCTACTTGGAGCCGGCAGAAGCACTCGACGTCGCCAAATCCCATAATTTAAATGCCAGTCGGCCTTTTCTATTGGATGCCAGTGGAGATATGGGACGTGCCTATGGCGCCAAGACTACACCGCACATGTTTATTATTAATCCACAGGGAGTAGTGGTGTACGCGGGGGCGATTGATGACAATGACTCGGCCAATCCGGCGGTGATTGCCAGCTCCCACAATTACGTTTCTGCCGCCTTGGATGCCTCTCTTAAGGGAAAGGGAGTCCCGCAGTCTTCATCTAGAGCCTATGGTTGCAGTGTGAAGTATTGAAGAGGAATCACCTGAGGTGCTAAATCGCAGGTATCAGCTGGCGGGCAAACTGGCAGTTTTTATTTTGCTGGCGATCTTGGTGACGACAGCTGTTGCCTATTACCAGCAACGGGATATACCAAAAGGACAAGCGCCCCCCTTAAAGGGGCGCACCCTCCATGGTAACTTTTTAGATCTCCAGCAGATGACCGCCCAGGGGCCGGTGCTTATTTATTTTTGGGCCTCTTGGTGTCCATACTGTCGCATAGTTTCACCAAAAATCTCTGAGTTGGCCCGGGAGCACCAGGTCATTGGGGTTGCTATGCAGTCGGGAGGAGAGGAGAAGGTTGAAGAGTTTATGCAGCGCTACAACCTGAAGTTTCCCACCATCAATGATCCAGGGGGTGCAATTAGTGCTCTCTGGGGCGTCAGGATTACACCGACTATGGTTATTGTGGGAAGTGATGGGAAAATTGCCTGGATTACCAGCGGGACCACTTCCAAACTAGGCTTAAAGCTTCGATTGGAGATGACTGATTAGATGGCTTTTGCCGTATAGATAGTGATGGAAAAGCCCCCACGGAGTACGAGATCAGCTTGAAGCCAGAGAAATTTCTCAAGCTTTGTTAATCTACTAAAAAGGGGGGAAGGAAAGAATACACTGCGCTCGGGACCGTATGAGGCATGGATGCCGATTACGAGCTTACAGGGATGTATTCACAGCGCGTCTTGAGTGCAGTGTATTCTTTCCTTCTGGCCCAGTGGTAATAATTAATTGCCGTTGGGTGAGCAGCTAGGTGGCGCAAGCTACCTTCCCAAGAATGTAACTTCAAAATTTGCTTTTCGACGCCGGAGGGTGGCGTGTCGGTTATTGATTCTTTTGACTACAAAGACCTGGATGCGCAAAGGGTTGGCAGGTTTGACTTTGGAATCAACACTACTTTTATTGTTTATCGTCTAAAAGACACCATTATTGACACCGGGCCAAGCAACCAATGGAAATACGTTAAGTGGTTTGTAAAGAACAAGCCATTCAAGCAGCTGCTGCTGACACATCACCATGAAGATCATAGTGGGAATGCTGGCGCTATTTATAAACTAACCGGCGTCCAGCCCCGGGCTCCCAAGGCAACCGTAGATATACTGAAACGAGGTTTCCAAATCCCGCCGATTCAACGGTTAATATGGGGCGCTGCCGGATTGGCTGAGGCCGCTGAGTTACCAAAAGATTTGCGAATTGCCGGTGAAGAGGTGATTCCAATTGCAGCGCCTGGACATGCCAAGGATATGACCTGCTACCTGATGCAAGACCGCGGTTGGATTTTTACTGCGGATCTCTATGTTGCCAGTCACCTGAAATTACTGCGCAAAGATGAAAGTATCCCCATCCTAATGCAAAGTATTCGCAAAGTGCTTAAGTACGATTTTGAATTGATTCTCTGCCCGCACAGGGGAATAGTGGAAAATGGGAAAAAGCGTCTTCAGGATAAATATGATTATTTATTGAACCTCTCCTGCGCTGCTCAAGAGCTGGGTCGCCAGGGGCTTCCACTAAAAGAAATTACCCGTAAGCTGTTGGGTCGTGAAAATATGATGGGGATTCTATCCGGGTACAACTTTAGTAAAAGAAACCTGATTGCCTCCTGTATGGCTTTGGACCCTTCTCAAATTTCTGAGTAGGTTTGTATTACTAAAAAGAGGGAAGGAAAGAATACACTGCGATCGGGACCCTATGAGGCATGGATGCCGATTACGAGCTTACAGGGATGTATTCACAGCGCGTCTCGAGTGCAATGTATTCTTTCCTTCTGATCCAGTAGTAACAACTTTGGAGAAATTCGCAGTGAAGAAATTGGGCTTGCTCGGTGGTATGAGCTGGGAAAGTACAGTGGTCTATTACCAATTAATTAATGAGGGGGTTAATCAGCGACTTGGGGGGCTGCATTCTGCAGAAATGATTTTGTACAGTGTCGACTTTGAAGTAGTTGAGAAACTTCAAAGTGCTGGTGAGTGGGAGGAGGCCGGACAACTGCTGGCTTGTGCAGCAAAAGGAGTAGAGCAGGCTGGTGCCGAGTGTGTGCTGATATGTACTAATACCATGCACAATGTTGCTGGCCAGGTAGAGGCATCTGTTGAAATCCCGCTTTTGCATATTGCAGATGCTACTGCTGAAAAGCTGGTTGAAAATCAAATAAAAACAGTTGGCCTATTGGGGACAGCGTTTACTATGGAGCAGGATTTTTATCGTCAACGAATGCTGGAAAAGTATGGAATCGCTGTTCTTGTTCCTCAGAAAACTGACCGGGAGATAGTCCACTCAATTATTTATAAAGAACTCTGCAAGGGTAAAGTGTTAGATAGTTCCAGGAAGGAGTATCTGCGTATTATTCAATCCTTATCGGATATGGGGGCGGAAGCTGTTATCCTCGGTTGTACTGAGATTGGGTTGTTAGTAAGCCAGGATGATACTGGAATTCCACTTTTCGACACTACTCGAATTCATGCGGATAAGGCGATTGATTTTGCTCTGTCGGAATCCTAAAAATGGATTTTGGTAGAGCCGTTAAATAAGTGTTAACAGGTCATGTCTGGTAATACCTGTTCAGCTCTATTCTGCAAGTTGTTGGGCTGGGATAAATAATTGGATTGTCACATATTGAGCCCCCTTCTTGATAAATCGATAATTTAGGATGTAATTACAGCTGGATAGCTCTTCTAATAGTAATTGTTTGTAGTATATCGTTGTAAAAGGATGTTGGTCATTTCCCTGCTTTTTTCTCCGTAGTTTAATTTTCTCTTAGTTGGGGTAAGTCTAATAATAAAGGTGTCACAAAAGGCAGGAAATCGCCACAAGACATAATCTAAATTGTAAATATCTGTTAATTAGGTGTTTTAATTTTTCATTTTTACTGGCACTTTCTACATGTGTCACAGCTTTCTGTTGTGATTCTCCAGGATGATAATCCTCGTCCAGTTGCCGAACTGATGTGGTGCGTTGTCTGTAGTTATGACGGTTAGCTTTGATAGGCGCATTTTTTAGGATAGTGATCTGGTCCTGTCTGTAGAAATAAGACTGCCTGGCAAGTTGGCCAGTTTTAACTTGGAAGATAAGACAGATAATTAACAGGGTATTTCTATGAAAGAAAACAAAGGGCGCTGGTTGGCGGCCTGTGGTGTTCCATCACTGCTGGCGGTGACGATTGCCGCCGTATCGAGCCCCGTCGTCGCCGACGATACACTTCTGGAAGAAGTGATCACAATTGGTACCCGAGTTGAAGGCCGCTCTGCGACCGACTCCTCAGCACCGATTGATATTGTAACTGGTGATGAATTTGTCAATCAGGGAGATGGTGACCTCAACAATCTGTTGCGCAATGTTGTGCCGTCTTACAATGTGAACGCCAAGCCAATCTCTGATGCCGCATCCATTGTCCGCCCCGCAAACCTGCGTGGACTGCCACCGGATAGCACCCTGGTTCTGGTGAATGGCAAGCGTCGCCATCGCGCTGCTGTAATTGCTTTCCTTGGTAGTGGTGTCTCTGATGGCGCCCAAGGGCCAGATATTTCTGCAATTCCTGCTATTGCCTTGAAACAGGTGGAAGTATTGCGAGATGGTGCTGCCGCGCAGTACGGGTCGGATGCCATAGCCGGCGTGATTAACTTCCAACTGAAGGATGCCGCTGAGGGGGGCTCGGTAGAAGTAAAGCATGCGACTACCGCTGAAGGGGATGGCGACCAGAGTATGGTTGCTGCCAATTTTGGTTTGCCTCTAACGGATTCCGGGTTCGTCAATTTTAGTTTGGAATATCGCGAACAGGATTCGACCAGTCGCAGTGTACAGCGCGATGACGCAGCACAGCTGATTGACGACGGATATACTGAGATTGCTAATCCTGCTCAAGTCTGGGGGCAGCCTGAAGTTAACGACGATACAAAGTTCTTTGTTAATAGTGCTATCGAACTGAATGATGCCGCTGAGCTATATGCATTCGGCAACTATGCTAGTCGTTCTACCGACGGAGGTTTTTATTACCGTAATCCGGCAACTCGAGAAGGTGTTTTTGCTAAAGAAGTCGAGCTGAATGAGGATAGGGATGGAGATGGAGAGCCCGATAAGATTTTAGTCCCTCTAATCGGCGATCTTGATCCCACAAATGGAATTGATAGTTGTGAAAACGTTTCTGTTTCAGAAGCGCATGAAATTGTTGAATGTTTCTCTTTCACAGAAATGTTCCCCGGTGGCTTTACTCCACGTTTTGGTGGCGATCTGGAAGACTACTCCATGGTCTTCGGCCTACGCGGTGAGTTTGCCAATGGTATTGGCTACGATGTAAGCGCGAGCAGGGGACATAACAAGGTAGATTTCAATATCTATAACACCGTGAATGCCACCATGGGACCGGATACACCGACCAACTTTAGCCCCGGTGGTTATGCGCAAACAGAAACAAACTTTAATATTGACTTGACCAAAGCGACTGAGCTTGCCGGCAAAACGCTTTATATGGCTGGTGGGTTTGAGTGGCGTGAAGAAGAGTTTGAAGTCAATATGGGAGATGAAGCCTCCTGGACAGTTGGGCCTTTGACGGAGCAGGGTTTCCTTATCGGGTCTAACGGTTTCTCCGGTTTTGGGCCGGAAGTGGTCGGTACTTTTGACCGCGATAATATTGCACTCTACACCGACTTTGAACTGGAGGTGACTGATAACTTGAGGCTGGGTACCGCCTTACGCTGGGAGGATTTCTCAGATTTTGGTGATACCTCAAACATCAAATTGTCAGGTCACTATATAGTTAATGATATGTTGGCCTTACGTTCAACTATTAGTACAGGTTTCCGTGCACCTACACCAGCCCAGTCGAATATTACTAATGTTACGACAGCATTTACCGATGGCCAGCTGGCAAATAAAGGCACTATTCCTCCAACAAACCCTATCGCTGAGTTGAAGGGTGGTAAACAGCTACAACCTGAAGAGTCTGAGAGCTTTACTCTGGGTGCTATTGTTTCGGCTGGTGACTGGGAGATTACCCTGGATTATTTCCAGATCGCAGTAAGTGATCGTATTACCCAATCAGCTGATCAGGAGTTGAGCGATGCTGAGCGTGCCCAGTTAGTGGCAGATGGTATCAGTGGTGCCGATTCACTAGAGTATTTCCGCTTCTATACCAATGACTTTGATACCAAGACTCGTGGTATTGATCTAGTGGCAACCTACCCTCTGGGTGATGCCACCGACCTGAGTTTTGCTGCTAACTGGACGGATACGGAAGTTACTGATTACAGGGAAGAGACCATTAGTGACATGCGTCTGAGGCAGTTGGAGGATGGATTACCAAATATTCGCGGTAATGCCACAATTAACCATGTTGGTGATGGCTGGCGTGGCCTCGTTCGCCTGAACTACTACGGCAGTTACTGGGAAGCGCACCTGGATGATTACAGTCTTCCCATTAATGCAGGTGATGAGTGGACGGTGGATGTCGAGGCTGCTTATGACTTTACTGAATCCCTAAGTCTGATAGCTGGTGCCGAGAATCTGTTCAATAACTACCCTGACAAGAATCCTTGGTCCGGCGTTGCTGGTGCACAATATCCGGAAACTGCGCCCATGGGGTTCAATGGCGCGCTTTATTATGTGCGTGCGCAGTATGACTTTTAAAGTCTAGTGCGTGGTTGCATAACCTATATTTTTGGTGAGTTCAGACAGTCTGCTGGCTGAACTTGCTGAAAGGGTTTGTTACCGAGAGAGACAGCCCGCTCTAGTCAGCGGGCTTTTTTATCGGTGATTTGGACTAGTTCAGCCCAAATCTGACTCACCCTCTTGAAATAGAAGGGGGGTACTGGTTTTGATGGAGGTGACCAAACCTGCAACCAAAACCAAGGATAAACCTCATGGTCCATACTAGTGATCGGATCATTAAACACAAGGCTGGGTTGCCCAATCTAAAAGAAGAACTCGGTAATATCTCAAAGGTTTGTAAGATGCTCGGCGTGTCGAGTGTAGTGGTGGTGCGGGATGTGTCACGTCACTACTCTTTGTTGTCGAAAGACTAGTGACGCGGAAAGTCATATTGGCAGGAAACTAGTCACAAAAAGTATACTCTGGGTTTTTCATGCATCAAAAAATTCTGATGCGAAATATTCCAAGCATATGCCCCCGCCAAGGGGAAGCAGAGATAGTCCCCAAGAGACAAAGATTTGACCATTTCTGATTTTGCTAACACATCTTTGGGAGTACATAATTGGCCAACGATAGTGATTTTTTCGTTTTCTACGCTAACTTCGGAATTTCCCCCCTTGATGACAGAGAATGGGTGGCTGTGCCCTTGTGCTGCAGGTGTCCTGAAGTGATGCGTACCGCCCCTGGCAATGGCAAAGAACTCTCCATGATTACGCTTGATATCAAGTACTTCCATCACGTAGTAACCGCACGTGGCTGTTACGAAGCGACCGCATTCGAAACGAATTCTCGTGTCATTCATTGATTCCGCATCAATCAGCACTTTTAACCCTTCACAGAATCGCCACCAATCAAAGTGGTTACCCGGGTCTTGGTAGTTGATTCCCATGCCCCCCCCCACATTCAGTATCGGCGGTGATAATTGATAGTCGGTGCACCACTGCTTAAATGTGTTGAAATACAACTGGATCAACTTGAGGTGTGTATCAACGCAAAGTTGGTGAGACATCAAATGAAAATGAAACCCCTTTAGTTCCAGGTAATTACTACGCTGAACAATTGCCAGGGCATCAGGTAGCTCTTGGGGGTCAAAGCCAAAAGGCGTGGGCTTGCCTCCCATAGCGAGCTTGGTAACTTCTATGTTATCCAGTGGTATATTCATCCTGAGGAAAACCGGTGCTGGTCGTCCCATTTGGGCCGATAACTCAGCGAGTCGTTTTAACTCGTTCTGGCTTTCGACATGAATGGCATCCACTCCGCACTCTAAAGCCAGTTTGAGTTCACTGGGAAGCTTCCCAGGCCCTCCAAAAATCAGGGGTTTCTCCGGGTGCAATTGATGCAGCCACTTCAATTCGCCACCGGAAGCAGCCTCAAACCCATCTACAATCGGTGACAGCGCAGCCAGAATCTCTCTTTCTGGGTTAGCCTTGGCGGCATAAAAAAACTCTGCATTTTTTGGCAAGGCAGATATCATCTTTTGAGCATGAGACCTGAGTTCTCCCAGGTCATAGAGATATGCACAGAATGGTTCTTCACTGTGCGTTACTAACTGCTTTATCGTTGCCTCAATATTTAACATTAGGCCGGCTCCCACTGCATTGGATTGGACAGCGGCGTATAACTTGAAAGTCGGTCCGCCTGCTTAAGTAATCGTGTGATCATGTTGTTTTTGCAGGGTATAGCTTCACCCTGCAGGACACCTTGTAATTCAAGTTGCTTGCCAAAACGGACTTGCCAGTTATTGAGTGCTTGCTGCAGTTTTTGCCAAAGTTGCTGCTCCAGTCCCGGCTCGCCCACAGACAAGTAAAAAATCGCTTCGCTCAGGTTATTGATTAACAGACAATAGGCAATTCGTTGCCAGCCTTTTTGCCTAGAGTAGTAAACAGAAGAGCGTGCACGTTCGGACAGAGTTCCTAAACGCTGCTCTGGCCAGAACTCCGGCAGTAGCTTGGTTCCTTCGAGATCACGAATCCACACGCAGCTTGGAACTCCATCCTTGAGCCCAATTACTGTATTCTGAAGATGAGGTTCGAATACGATTCCCAGTTCAAAGAAATAGCGAAGTACGCCTGGCACTAGCACACGGACATAATTATCAAACCAGTTGGTTGCCAGTTTGTGGTAAGGAGTGCGCATCTTATGACAGGTTGCTTTGAGTGATTCAGCAATTACGCTCTGTCCTTCCAGGTTCCAGGAAAACAGACTGGCAGCTAGTACTGGTTGATAACGTTCACGATCTTTGGGTGCAATATTTTTTCGGTATAAAATACCGAATGATTCCCGGCATTGCTCTTCGTGATTCTGCTTGCTATCTCCGGCCAATGCACTGAGGTCAATTGTGGTCGCCATAGGCTCCAACATTACCCGAAACTCAGGGAGGTCGGTATTAATGGATTTTCCTGCTTTCTGAATCAGATCGGTTAGAACCACTGCGCTTTCCAATTCATACCAGGCATTTTTCCTGACGCAGTTAGTCAAGCGCACATGGATGGATAACTTCATTTGGACAGGGGATTGTGGATGATAGAGTGTCCTTACCGAAGAAGTCGGAGCCCAAAATTGTCCCTGGTAGCCCCGTGGCTTGATCAGTCCTCGCTCGACTGCTTCCTGAATCAACGGGTTTTCCAAAATAGTTTCCACTTCCCAGGGGTGACAGGGGTACAATCGGGTTGAGTTCTGGGATGGGTTATCTCCGTTTGCCCCTGCTGGCACAATGCCGCCATCGAACTCGCTGTTGCCGAGCACCTTGATCAGTGAGGCATCTACTTCAAACCAATATAATTGGAACCGTGCAGCAGTCTCCGGCGAGCAATTCAGCAAGGAGGCTATCGAAACTCCTTCCCGACTTTTGGGGGTGGGGTGCATCGCATGCCCCCACAACAAACTTTGTTCAGAACGAATAAAACTGTCATCTTCACACGGGGTTTCAACTTTCTTTGCCAAAAATTCTTGCGTTACTTCGATACTATTTCGGACTTGAAGTAGAAACTCTTCATTAAAATTATCCGTTAACGTCAGTGACAAATGTTTGAGAAGAAACCGGCACAGCGTTTCTGCTTGTACAGGAAGCCAGGGTTTTCCGGATATTTTCAGGTAAGGCCTACTGATAAATCGACAACGCTGCAAGGCACTGACAATATCAGCCACAATCAGTATGCGAGCACTGGACTCAGGAAAATCAATGCACACCAACTGACTTCCCGAGCTTACAGATTGCCTCAGCGCCAACGGGCAATCGGCCACATTTGTATCAACGAATACTTCTTCTCTGGCACTGGCGTACTCGCGAATATAACAGTTAAGTAAGCAGCTAATCGCATTGTTGCCCGAAAGCTCGGTTAAAAAATGGGTGTGGCTATTTTCAAGCACATCCTTGGTATTCACGAGTCGTTTTTCCTTTGTTAAATATCCGCAGCAAACTGATAGCCAGTAGGGCGCTGACTACCGATAGTAAGAAGGGCATCCTGATGTCAATCTGTGCGACAACGATGCCAGCCAATATACCGGCTGCAACACCAGCCCATTTGCCACTGGCATCAATCTGGCCGAACACTGTGCCCGAATTGGCCGGTGACACTACATTCGTTATCAACAAATGCAAACCGTTGTAAGTCATTAATATGCCGGAGCCAAACAACAGGCGAGCAAGCACCAGGATCTCTGTTGAAGCTGTCAATGACTGCATAGCACCAGAGGTCGCCAATAAAGACAGCCCCACTACGGTTTTTGACATCGCGCTCCAAGACAGTTTGCCTATGGGTATCAGCAATAGGGCATATACCAGGTGCGGCAGGCTGTAGAGCAGCCCTACCAAGCTGTCGTTCGTCAACCCCAGCATCTCGGCGTAGGGGAGAAAATAGGGGTAAGTCACCACCATCGAAAAGCAGAATAAGAACTGTAATACTGCTAGTTGAGTCACAGCGATTGGCTGCTCTCCGTTTTCCGCTATTTGCTTATCGCCTACAACCGATGAATCGACAGGCAACCACAAGGTGGCCAACAAGGCCAGCAGGGGAAGTAATGCCAGCCCCCGGTAAAGTAGCAGTGGCTCGGAGAGCTGGGTAAAAAATCCCAAAGCAATGGGGCCGACGATTAGCGCAACACGTGCGGATAGCTGCGTCAGGTTCAGACTGTTGGTCAGATGCTGTCCTTTTAGCTGGGTTGCCAGATAAGCGTTGGAGGCGGCTAATGTTCCGCCGCACAATCCCTGTACCAACAGCCCCAAGATGAACATCCCCAGTGAGTCTGCAAACCCACACAGCAGGAACCCCATGGTCAACCCCAGTTGGGCACGCAGCAACGATGTGCGCTTCCCATATCGATCTGCAAAACGGCCCCAAAAAGCGGCGGCCATTGCGGTACAGATACTGGGTAAAGCAAACAGAATTCCAATCAGGTAATCAGGCGCTTCACTCCCGAAGGTTCCCAACATTCGAGGCATAAAAAGCGGCATTCCCAGCACGCTGAAAGCCGATAGAAAGTGGCATAAAAGAACACAGGCAAGGATTCGCATAGCCTCAGTCCTTGAGGAAGTTGGGGGCACTCAGGCCATAGTATTTGTTAATATCCGCAGCGCCCGATTGCTGCTTGCTCAGTAAACTGCCCGCCGTCAACAGGTACTTCACATAAAGCCGATCCGCGAACAGGATATCCTGTGCGCTCTTGGTTCTTATTCCCTCGCTCTCCAGGCTATCAAGATGATTTCGCAGCCTTAGCCGCAACTGTCCATACAGGTCGCTACGTTGAGCCATACCAGCCTTGATCATGGCTTCAAAAATAGCGCTGATGTTCAGTTGCAGAGTGATGGTGCAGAACATTTGGGCAAGCGGCAGCTCATCCTCAACTTTTATTCGCTGGTCCTGAATAGCCGTTACAGTACTTGCTACTTCGGGCACGGCGCTCAATAAACGTCTCGGCCATAGCCGCGCTGAATCGTTGTCTTTCATTACCAACGTCAGGGGACGCTCGTGGTCAAACACCAACACGGCGTTTTGCTGATTGGCCTCTAGCGCGATGCCATAGCGCAGCCACAACCGCAGGTGTACACCAAGCATTAAATCCAGATACTCACCCAGCCATTGGCAAACATCTCCCTGGTAATAGGTATCCAGTAACTGTTGAAGGTAAAGATCGCCATTTGGCATTGGGCTGACCAGTGCAGCAACGGGAACCAGAGAGCAGCTTTCCGGCAGAGGCTCAGGGTAGCGGCGTACGATATAGGCTATCGAATTATTACCATCGAAGTGTGCGCCATGCTCTTCATCACAATGTTGATAGCGCCCACGCAAGGCTACATCTATTTGCTCAATACGTTGCAGAATGAGTGATAGGTTGTGACCATCAATAATGGTGCTAGGTTTGATTAGGCGTACGTTACGCGTGCCCAACGTACGCACCTCCAACGGAACTTTAATGTGGGTATAGGGGTCATTGGCAACGGCTACTGTTCTCACCGACAAGGTCGGTATGACAGTTACTGCCGTCAACGGCGCTTTGATCACGCCCAGCCGATCTTCCGGCACATTTTCCCAGCTCACCGGATGAATCGGAAATAACCTATGACTCTGTTTAAGGCTATCGGGCAATCCAACATCGCTCATACTTGGCCAACATGAAGGTGGTGAGCCCGCCACAGATACCCGCTGTTTGTCCACGGCAATCCAGCGCAATTGGAATTCCGGCGTAAACTCCGGTGCATACTGCCGCATTTCTTGTTCACCAAACCCTGGTTTCGCACGTGCAGTCGGGTAATAGGGGTGATCCAGGTAGGATGCGATCTGATCACTGAATAGCATCCGGGCCGACCAGTCTTGCGCATCGGAAATAAGACATTTCAATAGCTCGCGCTTATCATTGAAGGCCTCGCGGCACAAACGGCGGTGCTCTACCGCTATGTCTGCTTCTAATACGTATTGCTCAAAAGCGTCCTGCGTCTGCTCATCCCTGTCGGCTGCTAGCATTCTCAGCCATTGCCGATATCCCAGACACAACCGCCAACCAGTCGCATCTTCTACCCACCAAACCGGGTTCGCTACCAGCCAGCGCTGCATAGTGGAGGCCTCCACAACCGGCAGATGCGCTGTACCTCCCGCTATTTTTATCTGTAGCCAACGATTATTCGTATTCCCTTCATCCCAGGCCGGTGCGTCTTGTGGCAGTTCATGCGTTAACCTAGCACTATCCAGTAAGCCAAACAGGTTTTCTCGCAGACAGGCATCAATAATGCGTCGAGTGATGTAGATTTCATCTGCCTCAATCACGCCACGACCTCCCACTCCAATTTGGATAACTGCAGCTCGACCAGTTCGGCCAAGGGTAGTTCTGAGGGCGTGATAGCAACCAGCACACCCAGATAGTCCTTGTTGGATTGCGTCAGCTCAATAGCGTCGCCCTGTTGTTTCAACGGTCGGTAATGGTATTTGACGCCCTGTGCTTCCCAGTGGCACTCAGACGAATGTCGAGTCAACTGCCCTTCGCTTGTCGCAACGAGGTAACGAATCATCGCCTGGCTCTTGCCAAGCTCGACGGGGGTCAATGGTGCACCGGTATGAAGCTGGAGAATGGGCTTAAACCAACCGCCGGGTAGCAGTTCTTCCAGTAGAAATTCCCGGCTATCACCGACACTGCGGCAGTTGATTTCCACCAACTTGGGGCCCGTCGAGGTAACAATGAATTCACTGTGACAAACCCCCAGCCCAACACCAAATTTTCTTACTTGCGCCAGCGCCTCATCGCGATAACGAACGCTGTTTTCACCGTTCCACGTCGCACTCAATTCAACAAAGTGCGGTGGTGGCGAAAGCTCGACATCAAATCCGCCCACAGCGATAATTTCACGACCATCCGACAGGGTTTCCAGAGTAAACAGCTCTCCCGGCATATAGCTTTCCAGCAGCAGTGGGACGGTTGGACTACTTCGATGATAATCACGCCTGATACTCTCCAGTGCTCGGCGATTTTCACAAAGGGCAACGTTCATACTCCCGACACCTTCCCTGGGCTTGGCTACCACTGGGTAACTCAGGTCATCTGGCACCGGATCCGTGATCTGCAACACAACGGACTCTACTGAAGACAGTGATAGGTTCTGCAGCTGTAATCGCATTGCCGCTTTATTCTTTGCTTGATAACAACGCTGCCAGGATTTTGCAGGCAATGAAAAGTAGTTGGCTACCAATGCCGTTGATGATTGCAAGTGGTCGCTGTTGGAAAACACGGCCTGCGGCACAATAGCTGCTGTGGTCAGAGCATCAATGATGGCAATGGGATTAAATACATCACACTCAAGGATCCTCACTGGTGAAGGGTGACTTGGATGAGACGCATAGTGTTTTCGGTACGCCAGACCGTGATCGGTAACTATTGTGATCTCGTAACCCAGCTCAATAGCGGCTGGAGTAAACCCTTGAGTAACGGCGGGGTGAAGCACATGGCTGATCAATACCAACTGGGGGGGCATTACTTTTCTCCTTTTAAGGCACGCTCCTGTTTGTCTGGCTATCAAATAGCCCTCTCAAGCTGGCCGAAAGGGGCTCATTCATCCGCCCCCGGCCAATGACGGCACTTTCCTGCTCGAACCATTACCCTGAGCAGAAAAAAGGTATTTCCCAGTCATTAATCGATCTTGAGTGGCTGAACAATGATGGTCAGAGAGCGCTAGGCTACTGACAAAGACTTGACTTGTAAATGATAATGATAATAATTATCAGAATTATACAGAGGAGGTCACACTGTGCTTGGATGCAACCGCGTCAAAAAGAAAATCAGTATTGGGGAAGAGGTCTTTGGGATATTGAATTCCATTCCTAGTCCTTTGCTCTGTGAGATGCTTGGTTATGCGGGTTACGACTTCATCATCCTGGATACCGAGCATGTTCTGACCTCCCCAAGGGATCTCGAGCACGCTATACGCGCCGCTGAAAACGCTAATCTGACTCCCTTTGTACGCGTACCCAGCACAGATTCGGCTCTGATTGCCCGTGTTTTGGACTGCGGCGCACAGGGTATTGTAATTCCAAGGGTTTCTTCCGCGAAACAAGCTGCTGATGCTGTTGCCGCCGTCCGTTTTCCGCCACTTGGCAAGCGCGGTATTACCGGTGGGCGGCCTACGGGGTTTGGCACGCTCACGTTGGATGATTATATGGCGCAAGCTAACCGGGAAATCATGCTGATATTGATGATTGAGGACTGCGACGGTTGTGATGCTCTTCCCCAAATCCTTCAGCTATCCGGCATTGACGCCATTTTGGAAGGAGCGCTGGATTTAAGTATTGCCATGGGGCATGGCAGCCAGGTTCAGCACCCTGAAGTACAGTCAGCCATTGCGAAAATGGCGGCAGACTGTGCCAGCGCCAATACGATTTTTTGTGCTCTGCCCCGCCAACCTGGCCAGATTGAAACCTGGCGTCAGAAAGGTATCCAGATGTTCCTGGCCGGTGAAGACCGAGGCATTCTCTTTCGTCAGCTCAAGGGGCACTTGAGCACCCTTAAACAAGGCTAACCCTCTTCAGAAATCCCACACGAACTAATCGCACTTATACACAAGGGAAATACCATGAGTTATCACCAACGTCTCGGTCGCCGCACATCTTTGGCAATCGCGATTTTTAGTGCTCTGCACGTAAGCGCTTCACTCGCTGAGGAGGGGGCTGCTGTTGATATGGAGGAGGTAACAGTCACCGGCAGCCTGCTAGGGCAATCAAGTCTGGAGGAGATTAAAAGCTATGCGGGCAACCGCAGTATTTTGACCGCAGAAATGCTGGAGAAAAGTGCGAGCCTTTCCATCGACGCTGCTTTACAGCAAGTGCCCGGCATCAAAGTTCAGGATGAAACGGGTACCGGCGTGTTGCCCAATGTTGCCGTTCGCGGCCTGAGCGCGAGCCGTAGCGGTTACACTCAATTCTTGGTTGACGGTGTGCCATTGACGCTTGCCCCCTATGGTCACACTGGCCAGTCACTCTTCCCTGCCACCTTGAAGAGTCTGGACCGGATAGACATTGTCCGCGGTGGCGCGGCTGTTCAATACGGTCCCAACAATGTCGGTGGCGTTATTAATCTGGTTACCAAACCAATTGCTGAAGACTGGCAAACTAGCCTGGAGGAGAAAGTAACTTTTTTCAGCGGGGGTAATCACTTAACAGATACTTACTTGCGCACTGGTGGTCAAGTTAATGAGAGCTTCGCACTGCAACTGGAAGGCAACATCGTTAAAGGAGAATCTTTCCGGGATCACTCAGATACTGATGTGCAAAACTGGATATTGAAAAGCCGATGGGATATTGATGCCGAGCAGTCTCTAGGCGTTACTCTGCAACAGTATGATGCCGAAACCGATATGCCGGGAGCTCTACATACTGAAGCCTTCGAGCAAGATCGCACCCAATCACTTCGTCCCAATGACGAGTTTAGTGGCGACACAACTCGAGCCACTGTGCAATATAATCGCCAGTTCGACAGCTTGGGAGCAGCCGATGGTGGTGAATTCAATTGGACCACATTTGGCCACAACTCCAGCCGCAACTTCCAATGGGATTTCACCACAGACCCTAGTGCTGACCACTGGGCTGATACCCGCGCCCCTGCTACTCATCTGCGGAGTTCCCCAAGAGAGTTTAAAGTTTGGGGAACTGAACCTCGTATGGCTTTGCAATTCAACGGTGAAGACGTCAATCACAAACTTACAGCGGGTGCCCGCTTGGTCAAAGAGGACATTGACTATCAACTCGGGCAGGTCTTGCTCAGCACCAATACAGAAAGCATCCCAAGAGACTGGCACTTAGAGACCTCTGCTGTCGCCATCTACTTAAGCGATGAAATCCAGTTACTGGATCAGCGACTGACTATTAGCCCCGGTATCCGGTATGAAAATGTTGATATGACTTTTCAGGACTTGATAGCAGGTACAGAAACGGACAATTCCCTGACTGAAGTCTTGCCAGGATTGACAGTTGGCTACCAGGCCGGAGACAACTGGTTCGTTTACAGCAACGCCCAGCGTTCTCTACGGGTACCGCAAATAGCGGTCATTCGCGGAGTAGGTGAGGAAGGCGCTGAACTTGCTTGGAATTACGAAGCCGGACTACGCTACACACTTGGTGATTCTGTTAGCCTGAATACCTCCTTGTATCGCATTGATTTCAAAGATCAACTGCTCTATAACAGCTTTGAGCAGAGCTTTGACAATATCGGTGAGACACGGCACCAGGGGATAGAAATCGAAGGTAGCCTTACTCCTCAATCTCTGACCAACTTGACACTAAATGTGGCGTACAATTACCTCGACAGTGAACAAAGAGAGGGGGTTAATACCGGAAACGAGTTGCCTTACGCATCAAAGCATCAGATACACTGGGATGCCAGTTACGCCTTCGACAGTGTTGATGCCACGCTTTCCGGTTTCTACTACAGCAGCGCCTTCAGTGATCAGTCGAATGCCGAAGAAGAAAACGCCGCAGGCACAACCGGAGAGCTGCCATCTTATATGGTGTGGAATCTGCAAATAAGTAAGACAACGGAGCTTAGCGGTGATGGCACTTTATACACTGCCCTCTCAGTTAACAATCTGTTTGACAAAGAGTATTACTTCCGAGGTATTGATGTTAGCCCTGCCGGTCGCTACCCCGCACCTTCCCGTTCTATCAGTGCTGAAGTGAGATACACATTCTGATAACTTGTCAGCCAACGGCCTGCACCGGTTCCCAAATCCGGTGCGGGATTTAGCAGGGTTCCCTCATGAAACGCCGGTTTAAACAACTCCACATAGTCCTGGCTTTGATAAGTGGTCTATTTATCCTCAATGCCAGTATCACTGGATCGCTATTGGTTTTTGGTAAAGAGTTACAGCAGCTGTTGCAGCCGGATCTATGGACAATCGCTCCTGACAACAAATCTGTTGATATCGTTGCTGTTGTTAAAGGCATTTCACAGACAGCCCAAGAACAAGGTCTGAAGATCGAACAGATCAGTATCGAGGAAAAACCTGACCGGCCATGGGTTATCACTGTGTCAAATGCCGTTCAGTGGAACTTTAATCCTTATACTGAGAAGGTGATTCATCGCTACCCCAAAGGCCAGGACTTTTATCACAAGATCATGAGTTGGCACCGGTGGCTGTTGATGGAAGACAATGCTACCAAGTCGTGGGCTCGCTATATCACCTCCAGTGCTGCACTGATTCTGATTATTGAAATCGTGCTCGGATACATGCTGTGGTTTAACTCGAAGAAAGCACGGCGGAAGTATCGGCGCTCAGGCAAGAATAACTGGCGACTTCGCATTCGTCAGTTCCATATCTCCGTCGGAGTCTATACCGGTATCGTGCTAATATTGGTTGCGTTTACAGGCCTGAGTTTTCACTGGCCTACAGCTCCTCTGTATGAAGCCGCAACCTTCAGCGCTATGGAGCCCCGCCCTAAACTGGAGCCAGTCACCAAAGGCGGACTCGACCAACTGGATGTGGCCCTACAACAAGCAGGCACCCATCTTCCCGATGCGGCGCTACGCCGAATTTACTTTCCCAAGCAAGAGGGAGAGTCTTTGCTGTTGAGAATGCAGTACCCTGATGAGTCTGCGCCATTCAGTTATCTATGGATAGACGGCGGTAGTGGGCATGTTCTCGGGGTACAGGATTCATCCAAATTGAGCAGAGCAAATCGACTTTGGAATTTTAAATACGCTTTTCATATTGGAGACTTTGGAGGGGGGGTGACCAAGGCACTTTGGCTACTATTCGCGTTATTGCCAGGTTTGTTCGTTGTCAGCGGGCTATGGTTATTTTTGAGTATGTCATTTAAACGCAAAGGAATTTTGCTGCACCATTTCAAATTTAATCAGCCTGAAATACCCAGATAACAGCGATTGTTCTATCTTGGAAGATCTCATAAGGGAAGGGTGATTTCCAAAGTACAAACGAGTGGAAAACATTTTCGTTCAAAACTAAAGCGAGTAAACCATTGGGCCAGGGAGGCCCGGAACAGGGGTAGTCTGTCGGATATATGGAAAATATTCCGTGCAAAGCTGGTGGGGCATATCGGATACTTTGGCATTACCTTCAATACCGA
This sequence comes from Microbulbifer epialgicus, assembly GCF_041447265.1. NCBI lineage: Bacteria > Pseudomonadati > Pseudomonadota > Gammaproteobacteria > Cellvibrionales > Microbulbiferaceae > Microbulbifer > Microbulbifer epialgicus. Next base: position 31,127 of record NZ_JBGMEK010000034.1, on the reverse strand, counting down.
GCCCGTAAGAAGACTCCTGTATCAAGCACCCCGAATTCTGTTCAAATGGCTAAATCGAAGAGGCCGGAGGAAGTCGTTCAATTGGGCTCAGTTCAACCGCTTTATACGGGTCTTTCCATTGCTGAGAGTGAGAATTTATCACTTTCTTTATCAACCGATAGCAGCGTGAATGGTTCTGTTTTGAGTCCAGTGTGTAAATAGCGCCTAACGAGGGGAGTCCGAGTGACCCGCTCCTTTATTCACCCAGCTGATTACATGTCCCACAATGAGTTAGTGGCCATAGACAGAGTGATTCGCTCCTTATCCTGTATCTGTTTCAGGTCCTCGAAAACCTCCTTAACCTCCAGGGATTCGATTGCTCCATAAACAGCTTCGTAGAGGCCGGAAAAATATCGATCTACTTCACGCCCCATACTATTGATTTCTCGAATGGTCGGTGGATCACTGAGTGGCATGTGGCGAATAAAGTCCTTTGAACTTTCTTCATGGGTGTATTGCAGCCACGTCTGCATCGCTTTCTGCTGTGATATCTCCCCGTAATTGGCCAAATTTCTAGCCATTCGCTGTTCGTGTTCCAACATATGTTTCAATAATAACTGCGTTCGGTAATCTTCAGATTTATCTAGCAGTTCCTCATAAAGAGCTGCCATATCCAAGTGAAATTTCTCGGCGTCTTTTATTACTTCAAAAGCTTGCTTGAAGGTTTTCATAGGTTTGCCCTTTGGTACCTAGTGATTTTACATTGGGCAGGAAAAACAGGTCATATCCTTTTGTGGCCATACCCTAAAGTATCGTTATAGTGCATTTATCCAATTGATCAAGATCTGGGGAAATACGCCAAACAGCAACAGAGTTCCGGTAAGAATTGTAAGTAGTAGCTGACCGGAAACAGCAATTTGAATACTACCCGCTGATTCTGAAACGGTGGTGCTTTCCCGTTGAACCATGGTTAATAACAGGCGTAGGTAGTAGAAAAGCCCGAGAGCACTGCCAATGACGACACCTGCCAGGAGTATCCACATCTGCCCCTCTACACCAGCGGTAAAAATGTAGAATTTCCCAATGAAACCAATGGTCAGGGGAATTCCTGCGAGAGACAGGAGCATGGCTGCGAGACATCCGGCGAGCCAGGGGGAACGCCACAATAGACCTCGGTAAAATTCTCGTTGATAGGGGTCTTCTGATTCATCTCTTGGATTATCAGGGTATTTTCCCTGAAGAATTTTCTCCTCAATAGAATCTGCTATCAGGCCGACTACTGCAAATGACCCCAGTGTGGTGATGATATAGGCTACAAGGTAATAGATTACAGCTTCAGTCCCAAAGGTGCTTTTTCCGATAAGAAAAGCCACAATCAAGTAACCTATATGGCCGATAGAGGAATATGCCAAGAGTCGCTTGATATTGGATTGCATCAGTGCCAATAAGTTACCTACCAGCATACTGGCTACGGCTGCAATGGATAGCATGTCAATTAAAATCTGACTGCCATATAGGTCCAAAGTATTAAAGAAGCGCAACATGAAGCCAATAACAGCCCCCTTGCTCACAGTCGCAATCAGGGCCGTGGTAGGTGTTGGGGCTCCCTGGTAGACATCTGGCGTCCAGATATGAAAAGGGACCAAGGATAGCTTAAAGGCAATTGAAATAAGGAGCAGGGTAACTCCAGTGGCAAATAGAGTGGATGTCTGTGAAAGTTCTGCCATATGAGAGGCTATACTGCTAAATTCCAGGGAACCACTCGCGCTGTAAATTAACGCTATACCAAACAGCCCGAGCGCAGTGGATAAAGCAGACAAGATTAAATATTTGATTGCAGATTCCAGTGACTGCACCTGTTCCCTTTGAGATGACAGGTCACCGGTTACTGAGAAACCGAGCATCGGATACAAGGCCAAGCTGATTAGCTCAAGCCCTAGAAAAAACGTGGCAAAGTGGCTGGCAAATACCAGAGTGGTTGCTCCCAACATCGCCAATAGCAATAGTATGTAAAACTCTTCTGGATAACTATCTGAATTTTCGTTTGGGTTACAGCGCAGTCGCAGGTAACTGTATCCCATAATACTGACTGCAATGGCAGTAAGGAGAAGTAACAGGCAGAAAAACAGTGAAGTGTGATCCACCAATAAAAGAGCTGTTACCTGAATGGAGCTGACGCCATTAGATAAAGTGGCACCAACCCAGAAACATGAAGCGATTGCCAGCAGCAAGGTAATCATGGTGGTTGCCAGCCCCCCCGCATGCCCCCGCCAGAAAGAAACCTGTAGCAAGAGAATGACGATCCCAGCACTTAATAGCAGTAGAGGCAGTATCCCAAAAAGTTCCTGTGAGCTCATGGAGACGAATTCTCTTGTAGGGTTGGATTTATCCAGGCCTGTACCCGGGAGGAGGATTGGCCACTGATTGTGCTAGCGGTTTCTATTTTTTTGATTGATCTGGCAACAGTGGGCTCGGAGATATTGAAGATCGGTTGCGGACGTAAGCCAATTAGGATTAGGACTAAGGCCAGGGAGAGCAGAGCACAGGATTCCCGCAAGCTCAAATCTGTTGTTGCACCCTCTTGTCGAGGCAGTTTCAGCCGTTTATTTAATTCCCCAAAGAAAACTCTTTGCATCATTAGTAACGCGTAGAGGGCGGCCCCGATCAAACCAATAGCGGCGAGCGCTGTGATCCAGTGGTTACTACGGAAGCTGCCTACCAATACGGTAAATTCGGCAACAAAGTTTCCCAGGCCTGGTAAACCGAGGGAGGCCACTGCAAAAAATAGTGCAACCGCCGATAACTTGGGTAATAGCGCCCATACTCCTCCCAGTTGCTGCATATCCCGCGTATGTAATCGGTGTTGTAGGGCGCCGACGAGGGCGAATAGGGCTGCGGTGCTTAGGCCATGAGCAATCATTTGCATCACGGCGCCTTGGACTGCAATGGTATCCAATGCATAGAGCCCCAAAAGGACAAAGCCCATATGGCTGACGCTGGAATAGGCTACCAATCGCTTCATATCCTGCTGTGCAAATGCCATCATGGCTCCGTAGACGACACCGATGGCTCCAATCGTCATAGCCACAGGCGCAAATGCCATTGAGCTTTCTGGGAACAAGGGAAGGTTAAAGCGCAATAAACCGTAGGCACCGGTTTTTAGAAGAATGGCGGCCAGCAAAATACTGCCAGCTGTTGGGGCCTGAGTATGGGCGTCCGGCAGCCAAGTATGGAAGGGTAGTGCCGGCAGCTTAACAATAAATGCCACAAAGAACCCTAGCATCAACCAATAGGCTGCAGAGGATGAGAGTTCGGCCCCGAGTAGGTCGTTGTAATTGAAAGTGAGCTGGCCAGTGTTTTTAAAGTGTATGTAGGCCAAAGCCACTATTGCGATTAACATCAGCAGGCTGCTGGCCTGGGTAAAGATAAAGAACTTGATTGCAGCATAAATTCGCCCTTCATAGCCCCATACCGCAATCAAAAAGAGCATGGGGATCAGCATGACCTCCCAAAAGAAAAAGAATAGGAACAAGTCAATTGCGGTGAAGACTCCCACTACACCGGCGAGAGTCCAAAGGTAATTGAAATAAAAGAATCCACGGCGAAATTGGATATCATCCCAGGTCATGATTAGCCCAAAAATCCCCATCGCAATTGTCAGAGTGAGCATTAGAAAACTCAATCCATCAATGGCCAGGTGAAAGCTGATGCCGAATCTGGGAATCCAATTGACCTGTAAACTATCCCACCAGGACCCACCGCCCACCACCTCGGGGGTGGCGAGAAAAGACCAGTAATTAAAGAGAAGCAGAGCTGCCAACAAGAGACTGAAAAGGCTGATCCAGCGTCCACCCCGTTGTAAATACCGCTCCGCAAGCCAGGCGATAATACCCCCCGCGAATAATATGAGAATGATTGCGAGTAATGTCATAGGGCCACCAAGAGTGCGAGGAACAGGATGGAACCTGCGGCGAAAGTTACCAGATACCAGCGCACCTGGCCGTTTTGGGAAGAGCTAAGGATGCTGTTGAGCTGCTGGCTGAATGCCGCAGTGCCCTTATAAAGGCTGTCGATAATGTCGTTGTGATTCAGGCGGGCCAGCGCTTTAAATGGCTTGGCCAGAAGGTGCTCATAAAGCCAATCGAAACCCCATCCACTGAACCAGTACTGCATAATGGAAGAGCGTTGTTCACCAGATTTTTTCTCTTTCTTGAATAGCTGCCAAGCGATAGTTAACCCGATCAGGGGCATGGCAATGGCTATTCCTTCGACCCAGGCCGCGTGATGCTCGCTCGGTGTCACTCCAAACACTGCCTGTAGTGGTGGTGCCAACAGTCCACCAAAAAGGGCCAGTACAGCGAGGATAGTCAGGGGTACAGTCATTACTGCTGTATTAGCATCCTTACATTGTAATGAAGCGCTTCCCTCACTGCCGGCAAAAACCATAAAGAGCACGCGGAAACTGTAGATACCGGTCACCAGCGCGCCCACGATGCCGGCAAGCCAAAAGCTGTTAAAGCCCTGATGGAATTCCCAGGCGCTCAACAGTATATGATCTTTGCTGTAGAAACCGGAAGTAAAGGGCAGGGCAGCCAGGCAGGCACATCCGATAGTGAAGCAAATAAATGTAAATGGAATTTTTCGAAAGAGACCACCCATAGCAAAAATATTTTGCTCATGATGCAAGCTAAGAATTACTGAACCGGCTGAGAGGAAAAGCAGAGCTTTGAAGAAAGCGTGGGTCATCAAGTGGAAGATGGCTCCAGACCAGGCTCCTACGCCCAAGGCCAGAAACATATAGCCTATTTGACTAATCGTGGAATATGCCAACACCCGTTTGATATCGCTCTGCGCAATGGCGCTAAAGCCCGACAGTAGCAGGGTGAGGGCGCCAACAATTGCCACCGCCGTCATGGCAGTCTCGGATAGTAGATACAGGGGATGCATACGGGCAATCAGGTAAACACCGGCGGTTACCATGGTAGCTGCATGGATTAAGGCACTAACCGGCGTCGGACCGGCCATAGCATCCGGCAGCCAGGTCTGTAATGGTAGTTGCGCGGATTTACCTACGGCGCCACCAAGTAATAATAGAGTGGCGATGGTAATGACTTGTGGATCGACAGCAGAACTTTCGGCGGCAGAAACCAATTGCGGAATGTTGAGCGTCGAAAACTCGAAAAAAAGAAGAAATAGACCAATCGCCATGGCGGTATCGCCGATACGGGTGACGATAAAAGCTTTTTGTGCGGCCGCACCATTGGCCGGGTTTTTATACCAGAAGCCAATAAGTAGGTAACTGCACAGACCGACGCCTTCCCAGCCCAGGTAGAGTAAAACCAGATTGTCGGCCATGACCAGAATCAGCATGGCGCATACGAATAGATTCAGGTAGGCAAAGTAGCGACGAAAGTCTGAATCCTCGCGCATATACCCGGCAGAATAGAGATGGATTAAAAAACCTACACCAGTGATGATCATCAACATGACCAGCGTAAGCCAGTCTATATGGAAATTGAACCCCAACTGTAGGTTGTCGACCAGCATCCACTGCCACAGTCTGATATAGACTACCTCAGCGGGGTTGCCCCAGAATACTGTTGCAGCCACGATTGCAGTAATAAGCGCGGCAATACCGACGCTGCCCACACCGATAAAAGTGACAATCTTTTCTGGAGGCTCACGACGATAGAATAGCGGTATGGCCACCAGTACCAGGAAGCCAATAAGCGGTAGAAGTGGCACCCAGGCCAAAAGCCCCTGCATATTAACCTCTCAATTCACTCAGTTGATCAATATCGACAGTATGTTTACGGTGGTAAAATTGCAGGACCAAGGCGAGAGCTATGGCGACTTCCGCAGCTGCCAGGGTTACCACAAATATGAACATAACCTGCCCATCAGCATTGCCCCAATGTGCGCCGGCAACGACAAACATCAAGGCTGCGGCGTTGGTGCAAACCTCGACGCTCATCAACATAAAAATGACGTTACGCCGCATCATCAATCCGGCAAGTCCCAGACAAAAGAGTATCGATGCTAAAAGTACGCCCGCTTCCAACCCTGGTGCAGTTTCAAATGGCATTGCCGGAATCCCCTGTATCTATTTTTCTGCGGCGAGCGAGGTGAAAGGCACCTACCAGTCCGGCCAGCAATAGCATTGAAGCCAGCTCCACAGCAAGTACGTAGTGACTGAAAAGTGCAATGCCCACCTGTTTTGGGCCTATATAATGAAACGTCTGCGTCGAAGAGATCTGGCCACTGCTAACTAATAGAATCAATTGAATCAGTAAAAGCGCCGATAACAGTGCGGGCCCGATCCAGGTAGTGGGTTGCAGCCATGCCTGTTCCTGCGTAACCGTAGAGTCCCCCTGGTTGAGCATCATAATTACGAAAATAATCAGTACCATTATTGCGCCAGCGTAGATAATCACTTCCAGTGCGGCTGCCAATGGAGCACCGAACTGGTAAAAAATAACCGCCACCGACAATAGAGACGTTACAAGATAAAGGAGGGCGTGTACGGCGTTCCGGTGGAAAATCACCATAGTGGTGGAGACCACGGCGATTGTCGCAGTGAGATAGAATACGTAATTCATTTAGGCGCTCCCTCTCTGGTAGTTTCCATCATCTTTTTTATACGATGGGGATATTCCCATTGAAGATGATACGTCAATGTATTTATGGTTCTTTACAGATTGAGACTCTTTATATTGATCGGCTCGGCTTCGTTTTGAGCCTCGCCTTTGTCCTTCCCTGTAATGGCTTTACCGGCTACCTGATAAAAACTGTAATCGTGATATTTCCCTGGTCCGCTGATTAGAAGATCTTCTTTTTCGTACACCATGTTCTGCCTGTCGTATTCGCACATCTCGAAGTCTGGTGTTAACTGTATGGCGTAAGTAGGACAGGCATCTTCACATAGCCCACACATAATGCAGCGGGAGAAATTGATACGAAAATATTCTGGTCGCCAACGCCCATCCGGATCCTCGGTTTTTTGTAACGAAATGCAATCGGGGGGGCAGGCCACAGCACAGAGGTTACAGGCCACACATCGCTCTTCACCATTGGGGTCACGGGAGAGTATGATGCGACCCCGGTAGCGAGGCGCCAAATAGGGTTTCTGTTCCGGGTACTGTACGGTGACATTACGTCGAAATAGGTGCTTGAATACCAGCCACATGCTGCGAAGTTGACTAGCGATCATTTCCTTTCTCCCACCGGTAGTTCCAGAAATGTGTTGGGCTCTAGGCAATCCATAGCAATATCCCCGCAGTGGCAAGTAAATTTGCCAGTGATAAAGGCAGCATGACTTTCCAGCCAAACTTCATCAGCTGGTCATAGCGAGGGCGGGGCAGTGAGGCACGGAGCAAGATAAAAACCGCTACAAGAAGCGCAGTTTTCAAACAAAACCAGATAATGGGAGGCAACCAGGGACCGTGCCAGCCACCGAGGAAAAGTGTGGTGATCAGCGCAGAGATAAGAATTACAGCGAGATACTCACCTACGAAGAACATGCCAAACTTCATGCCGGAATACTCGGTATGAAATCCTGCAGTGAGTTCATGCTCTGCTTCGGGAAGATCAAATGGGGTTCTTCTGCTCTCGGCGATGCCCGCAATGAAAAATACAATAAAGCCGAGGAACTGGGGAACAATAAACCAGAGATCCTCTTGAGCATTGACAATATCCCGCAGATTAAAGCTGCTGGACAACATTACCACACCCATCAAGCTCAAACCCATAAACACTTCATACGAAACGGTCTGAGCAGCCGCACGCAATCCACCGAGTAAAGCATATTTATTGTTTGAAGCGTAGCCACCCAGAATAATGCTATAAACAGCAATAGAGCTCATTGCAAGTACAAATAATAAACCAATGTTGAGGTCAACCACTCCGATGTTCGGAGACATAGGCACAACGGCAAAAGCAATTAGCATGGTGGCCATAACAACGGTCGGTGCCAGTACAAAGACTGGAATATCGGCAAAACGTGGAATAAAATCTTCCTTAAAGAACAGTTTGATCATATCGGCCATTACTTGCAGTGTGCCGAAAGGGCCCACGCGATTTGGCCCTGGTCTGTCCTGCCAGAAACCGAGAAGACGTCGCTCGCCCCAGGTGAGTATTGCCGCAAGTATTACCGTAGCAATCAATACACCGAAAATATTTAGTAGTGTTATCCAGACTGGAGCGCTCATGGCTGATTCAACCTTCGGTAATGAGTGGGGCTGCCGCGGGCCGCAATAATGCGAATCCGGGCAACAGGGGAGACAGTGTCTCAAAATCCGGCAGGCCGAAGGGCACGCCTATAGTGCCAGGTGTGGTCGTGGAATTTATACGTGCCTCGGCACGATAAACCCCACAGCCTGTCTCCAGCTCTACCATCTCTCCTTGTCGGATGTCTGATGCCGCTGCATCTGCTTGGTTAACCAATACGAAAGGTGCCTCAATCACTTCTGAAATTCCCATAGCTTGGTTACTGAGCTCCTCAGATCCGAACAAACGATATACGGGAAGCATCTGTAGTTGGTCGGGATTACCCGGCAGCTCCGGTGACGCGGTTGAAGAAATTTCCCACTCTGGTATTGAGTGTTTAGGGCGCTCAATTCTGATTCCTGAAGGCCCTCCTTTTCGCTCACCACCCACCTCTTCCTGAAATTTGAATATGGATTGATTTGAGTTCCAGCCAGGTGACCAGATGTTGGCTTGCAATAATGTTTTATTAGGATTGTGTATGCCTTCCATACTGAAACTCATAGGGGCATCGGGATCCTGAATTGGCGGATCCTCGGAAACATGCGTTTCTGCGTGGATTGCCGTGCGTCCACTGTAGCGAGCCGTTTGGCGAGCGATCTTGAGACCATCGATGCGGAAATTTTCATCTGGCCCTAATGAATCTAGAACCTTTAATGTTCGAAATTCCCGAGCAACCGCATCGCTAAGGTCCGTGCTATGCTCCCATTCAGAAATATCTGCTAGATTTTCATATTTATCCGTGCAGAAATTGACAGCATCCACTAGCCAGCGCCAGCCCTCCTGGATAAACCCTCCACCCTCATAAACTGCGTAAAAACGTTGGGCCAGTCCATAATTGTTGACAAAGGTACCCTGAGATTCTGCCGTCGCCGATGTAGGAAAAATCCAGTCGGCTCGTTTTGCCGTGGGGCTAAGTAGGGTATCCAGAAGGAAGACCTCTTCAGTGTGAGTATATAGCTGTTCCAGGGATTTTTTATCCAGACGCCGATAGAGGTCATTTTCCAAAATAATTAATGATGTAGAAGTATTACTACTTTGATTTTCCTCAAGGGCTTCCAATAATTGTTCGAGGTGGCCCTTTTCACTATCGAATAATTGGATAATACCCAGGCTATTGACCTCATCACAGGTCAGGTAAAGCATGGTAGGTACTTTCCTAAACTCACTTAAGGTTGTGGCGAGCAGTGCGGCCCCTCTGAGGGTATCTGCATTTTTACTGGATGTGCCGGAGATGATTAATGGATTACGAGCATTGCGAAGTATTTCTACGATACTTTCAAGGGGTTCTTGTAGCTTTGGCTCAAGTCCGGTAGGAGGTCTTTCTGGATCAGAAATTGCTAAGGCTAGGTTTCTGGCAAATCCCGCAACCTTTTCCGGTGGCTCAAACAGGGCGGTGGAGACAATATCATTTAACGCACTCAGCTCTGTGCCGACAAAAATAATAGGGCTGCTGTCTCCCTCCAGCTGCCTTACAGAGGAATCCTGCCACAGTGGAATTTTCAGTGATTGCGCCTGCTGTTTTTGACGGTTGCGTGCTGCCTGACGCACAGCTAAGGAAATACGTGGGGCTGTATTGTAAATATCTTCTCCAAGTATCACTATTGCATCGGCATTTTCTATATCCGGTGTGGTAGGACTTTGGATACGCTCATCACATTGAATGGTATTGACCAGCTCTAACAATTCCTGGTCTCTTCTATTAAGGCCGGAATAAAAATTGGCTGGCCCCACTAGTTTCCTGAGCGCGAAATTATTCTCCAGTGAAGCACGGGGGGAGCCAATACCGATAAGCTTTTTTTCACCGCGCTGCCTAGCGGTTATTTGTTCAGCAAGGTGAAGGACGGCATCCTTTGGTGAGACCTCCCTGTGGAGTCGGTCGTCGGAATCTGCGGTTGAACTAATGACCTCTTCATGTCGGGCCGAGAGCACTTTCATGATACGTGTGGGGCTGTTGATATACTCGTAGCCAAATCGGCCTCTATCACAGAGGAAGTAACTATTAATATCATGATGATAGAGGTTGGTTACCCGCCGCAGTGTCGGTTCATGGCCATTGCCGGGTTCCCGTGCACCCGGAGCGGTATTACAGCCCACGGCACAATGTTCGCAAATGGATGGCGCGGACTGCAGGTCCCATTTGCGAACAAAATGTGCGCTAAAGGTTTTATCGGTAAACACACCAGTTGGGCAGACTTCCACCAGGTTTCCACTGAAGCTGTTTTCCAGGCGTCCCTCTTTTTGACGACCGAAATAAACCTGATGGTTTCTACCCAGTGCCTGCAGATCATTCCCACCAGCATAATCATTGTAAAACCTGACACAACGGTAGCAGGTAATGCAGCGATTCATTTCATGGTTAATAAAGGGACCTAAATGCTGGTTGCGATGGGTACGCTTTTTTCCCCGATAGCGGCGCATCGTATGCCCGGACATCTCCGTCATATCCTGCAGATGACACTCCCCGCCCTCTTCACATACAGGGCAATCGTGTGGGTGATTTGTCATCAGATCTTCGATAATGCCACCACGAAACTCCTCAGCTACCTCATTTTCAAGACTGTAAATGCCACCTTCGCGGACCGGCGTCATACAACTCATAACCAGTCGGCCATAATGGTCTTCGTTGTCTTTGTATTCGATCATGGCGCACTGTCGACAAGCACCGACGGATCCCATTTCGGGGTGCCAGCAAAAATAGGGTACATTTAATCCTAGTGATAGACAGGTGCTGAGCAGATTCTGCTCTCCGTCAACTTGGTATTTTTCACCATCAATAGTGATCGTTGGCATTGTCAGTCCATTATTGTTGTATCGACTTGCTTCCAATTACCGTTTTTTGTGCTAGCTCTGTTTGCCCGACTGCAACTCTGCATAGGGGCAGCAGCGCTTTTCTATGTGTTCGATAAAGTCTTGCTCGTATAATTTAAGGGCGCTTTGCAGAGGTTCGGCCGCGCCTGGAGCTAGGGCACAAAATGTCTTGCCCGGCCCTATATGCTGGCACTGTTCGCGCAGTAGATCGAGGTCCTCGGGCAATCCTGCACCCTCCTCAATTCGCTGAAGTATTTTTACAATCCAGGGCAGGCCATCGCGGCAGGGGGTACACCAGCCACAGGATTCTCGGGCAAAAAATTGTGAGAGGTTTAAGACCAGCCCTATAGGGCAGGTTTCGTTATCCAGTACAATAATTGTACCGGTGCCCATACGGCTGCCTGCCTTGCCAATAACGTCATAGTCCATCGGTAGGTCCAGGTGCTCTGGACCGAGGAAATCTGTGGAACCACCACCGGGCAGGAAACCTGTCAGTTCCAGCCCATCCTGCATGCCGCCGGCATAGGTTTCGATAATCTCCCGAATAGGGGTGCCCATAGGCAGCTCCCAAGTTCCGGGTTTTTTCACTTTTCCGCTCACCCCAAAAAGCTTACTACCGGCGTCTTGCCCGCGTCCCAATTCTCGGTACCAGTCGACCCCTAGTTCCACCAAGTGTGGGACATTGCAGAATGTCTCTACATTATTGACTACTGTGGGTTTTCCCCAAAGTCCACTAACCTGAGGAAAGGGCGGTTTAGCCCGGGGGATGGCACGGCGGCCTTCCAGTGCGTTTAAGAGCGCAGTTTCCTCGCCACAGATATAATTGCCTGCACTACGATGTATAAATATTTCCAGAGTAAATTTGCTATCTAAGATATTGCTGCCGAGCAACCCTTGTGCTTTGGCTTCTTCGACTGCATTTTCCAGTCGTTCTGCAGCTAGATGATATTCCCCTCGGATAAAAATGTAGCCAATCGAGGCACCGATCGCGTAGGCGGCGATGGCCATGCCTTCAAGTAGCAGGTGAGGATCGCGTTCCATCAACAATCGATCTTTGAATGTTCCAGGTTCCATTTCATCCGCGTTACAGACAATAAATTTTTGCCTGGGAGCATTCTCTCCGCGGGGAACAAAACTCCATTTGAGGCCTGTATTAAAACCTGCTCCGCCGCGGCCGCGTAAACCACCTTCCTTGACCTGATTAATAATTTCCTCTGGTCTCATGGTGAGGGCTTTGCGCCAGCCCTGATAGCCGCCATTTCCCAGATAGCGCTCGATATCTGTGGCAATATTCTGGTCGATGACATTTTTAGTCAGAGGATTTGTCAGCATGGTATTTCTTCTTTTTATCGATTAAGTCGTCGATAGCCGATTCATCGAGATTTCGATGCATTTCTTCGCCGAGCATCAGAACAGGAGCTTTATCGCAGTCTCCTAGGCAGGGAGTTTCCAGTAGCGTAAAAATACCGTCCTCAGAAGTTTGTCCTGGTTTAATATTCAGTGTGGTGGAAATATGTTGTTGTAGGCGACTACATCCCATAATCCAGCAACTGGCACTCTTGCAAAGATAGATGACTTCCTTTCCCACTGGCTGGCGGAAGATGAGCTGGTAATAGGTGGCCACGCCTTCGAGTTGCGCAACGGGAACCTTGAGGTAGTCGGAGATTGCCTGAATGCTGTCGTCGGAAATCCAACCGCGATATTTTTGTACAACTCTAAGTGCCTCCAATCCTACCGAGGACTTGTTCTCGTAGTGAGACGCTTCTCGATCGATTTCTGCTTTTTCCTGGGCGGTGAGTGTCCCAGAATATTTATCTGAATCCTTGTTACTGTGCTCCATTACTTCAACTGGTTCCGGTTCTAGTATGCTGGACATATATGCTTCCTCGGGCGAGTTCGCGGAGGCATATGTAAGGCGCCAGTACCGTAATGGGGCCTGGTGGCGCTGGCATATGGGAATATCCCGTGCACTGATCTCCTCCGCTGTAGTTCGGCCTTAGGCCGTGTTTTTATTGGTTACCGGTCCACGTCTGCCATAACAAAATCAATACTTGCAATGATTGCAATCAAATCGGCAATCAATAGCCCCCGAGATATCAATGGGATCATTTGTAAATGTGGGAATGAGGGCGTGCGTATTCGGGTGCGGTAGGAGGTGGTGCCGCCATCACTGATAATTTGGTAACTGTTCAGTCCCTTGGTGGCCTCAATAGGGAAACATACCTCCCCGGCTGGCATTACCGGCCCCCAGCTGTTATTGACGAAATGCTGAATCAGCGTTTCGATATCCTGCATAGTGCGCCCCTTGCGCGGCGGGGTAGTGAGCGGATGGTCTGACTTGTAGGGGCCTGAGGGCATGTTTTCCAGGCATTGGCGAATAATTCTCAGGCTTTGCCACATTTCATCCACACGCACACGGCAGCGATCGAAGCAGTCGCCACCATCGTAGCTGGGAATATCGAAATCAAATTGATCATAGCCACTGTAGGGGCGTTTTTTTCGCAGGTCCCATTCTAAACCAGTGGCGCGCAGTCCCGGCCCTGTAACACCCCACTCAATGGCTTCTGCAGTATTGTAGACACCGATCCCTCTGGAACGCCTCTGTAGTAATTTATTCTTAATAACCATACCATCGTAATCACGCAGGCGTGCAGGCATATAGTCGAGAAATTCCCGCACCATCTTATCCCAGCCCTCAGGCAGGTCCTCGGCCACGCCGCCGATGCGGAACCAGGCAGGATGCATACGTCCGCCGGTGATTGCCTCAACGATGCCAAACAACTTTTCCCGATCAATAAACATATAAAACACGGGGGACATCTGCCCGACATCCTGCGCGAAGGTGCCAAAAAATACCAAGTGGCTGGAGATACGGAAAAACTCGCACATCATTACCCGAATAACCTGGGCGCGCTCGGGAACCTCAATTCCCGCGAGTTGTTCAAGGGCTAAGACATAGGGCAGGTTATTCATAACCCCGCCCAAATAATCGATCCGGTCTGTGTAAGGGACGTAAGTGTGCCAGGCTTGGCGCTCAGCCATTTTCTCCGCACCGCGATGGTGGTATCCGATATCAGGCACCGCATCCACAATCTGTTCGCCATCGAGTTGCAGGGCAACGCGGAAAACACCATGTACACTAGGGTGATTGGGCCCCAGGTTAAGGAACATAAATTCAGAGTCTTCACTGGCGCGGGCCATTCCCCAATCTTCCGGACGAAACAGTAGCGCTTCCTGCTCTCGACGTTCTTTTTCCTCAGACAAGGAGAAAGGGTCCACCTCGGTGGCGCGAGCGTGATGATCTTTTCGTAAGGGGTGACCTTTCCAGGTCGGTGGCATCATGATGCGATGCAGGTGTGGGTGGCCGCTAAAGTCGATACCAAAAAGGTCCCACACTTCCCGTTCATACCAATTTGCGTTTTCCCATAGTTCGGTAATTGATGGCACCGAAAGATGGGACTCGGGAAGGGCAATCTTGATACGAATAAATAAATTACGGTTGAACGACAGTAATTGGTAGACCAGGGTAAAGTCGCTGCTGGGTTGTTTTTCCGGTCCCTCTCCACGGTTTACCCGCAGGCGCTCATCAATGGCACTGAGGTCGTAGAGCATGGAAAAGGGGCGAGAAATTTCCTGTTTTAGGAAACGCAACAGTGGAATCAGGGACTGGGAGTCTATCCACAGGGTGGGCATATCTCCGCTGTCGGGCTGCAGCCAGTAATTGTGCCAGCGGTACTCGCAATCCAGATCCCGCAGGAAGGACTGGGCTTCTTTACTGTAGGGAGTTTCACTGTGAACACTTTTTGCTATGACGCCAGTCATCGGGCATTCCGTTGTTATTGTCTATTCTGTCGGCGACAACAGTGCGATTACGGTTATACGGTATCTGGTGCGCGTAAAACGTCGGCGCGCATACGCTCCTCTCGATGTAAGTCACGTTGGCTCTGCTTAGGGATTTTCCTTGTTCCCTGGTCATCTACCACCCAGCTAAAGTTTCGTCGCTCGGCAGCAACAGACTTCTGCAATAGAGTCAATCCCTGAAGCAGTGCTTCAGGGCGGGGAGGACAGCCAGGCACATAAACGTCTACCGGAAGGAATTTGTCGACACCTTGTACCACGCTATAAATGTCGTACATGCCGCCTGAATTGGCACAGGAGCCCATGGAAATAACCCAGCGTGGTTCAATCATTTGTTCATATAAGCGCTGTAACACTGGGGCCATTTTTAAAAACACGGTGCCAGAAATTACGATTAAATCTGCCTGACGCGGCGTAGCGCGGATAACTTCCGCACCGAAGCGGGAGATATCGTGACGGCTGGTAAAAGCTGTGGCCATTTCTACGTAGCAGCAGGAAAGTCCGAAATTGAAAGGCCAGAGAGAATTGGATCGACCCCAGGCAATTAACTCTTGCAACTTGGTGAGTAAAATATTCTTTTCTAGGTCCTCGGTGTTATCACTCTTATCTGCCGGAGCAGAATCGGCCGCGATCACATCCTGAGCTTTCCTTAGCTGCCAGCGCATAGTGTGTTCCTAGTAGTATTTATTGATGATTTTTGCGCTGCTCAGACAGGCTTCTCTGGTGTCCACCCCAATCCAATGCTCCCAAGCGCCAGAGATAAATCAGGCCCACGAGTAAGATCACAATAAAAACGGTGGCTTCGATAAAGCCAAGCAGCCCTGTTTCATAAAATGCGATGGACCAGCTAAACAGATAGATAGCTTCCAGATCGAAAACAATGAACAAAATAGCAACAAGGTAATAGGCGACAGAAATACGTAAACGGGCGCTGCCCTGAGAAATAATGCCCGATTCAAAAGGTTCATCAGTTGCAGGGTCTCTGCGCTTTTGGCCGAGGAAATAGGAAAGTCCAAGCATTAATGTAATTAATGCCAATACGGCGAGGCAGTAAACAATTAGTGGCCATACTACCGGGTTGAACTGATCTGGGTAGTTCAACGTCTTTCTCCCCGATTTTTGCTGGGCCTTAGCCCGGGTTAATCACCGATACCGCAACGAAATTCACAGCACTAAAAATGATTGATAGGGGGATGCTTTCGCACTAAATGAAAGCTGAACGAATAAAGGTTTCTTATTCTCTGTACTTTGTGCCCACTCTGGGCGCATCTGTTTCGGTCTTGTGCCTATAAATGACCGTTCACTGTTTATAAATCGTTGCGGCAGTTTGCGCCAGTGCAGCTAAGGAACGTTTACTTCTTACGTATGCACTTTTTATGAGGGATAATTCTGTAATAATCCGCGACAGGTGGAATTTTGCGTAATTTGAAAATAAAAAAGGGGGTTGCTCCCCCTTTTTTTCGGTATTTAAATCGACATGCTAGTCAAAGTTATTGCCCCTTGTGGCTTATAGGTTACTGATTTCCTCCAGCTGCTGCTTCAAGCGCTCCTGGACACTCTTCATATCTGCAAGCTTGTCTTTTCCTTAGCGACAACCTCAGCAGGTGCTTTGTCAACAAACTTCGGGTTATTGAGCTTGCTTTCGACGCGAGCGAGGACCTTGGATAATTTTCGTTCTCTTTTTGCAAGTGTGCGCTTTCAGCTTTGACATCAATCAGTCCGGCCATAGGCACCAGCAGTTCCATATCGCCCACCACAACTGATGGGAAATACACCAGTCCTGGATATCGCACATCCAGGAGAAACACATATTTTCGAAGTTTTTTGGTACGAAGTTAACGCGGCCATCTTCAACGGTGGCGATGGCCTCATCGGCCAGGGGTTGGGTTTTTACGTACCGCCTCTATAACCTGCAGCAGCAACGCAGCGAGGTGTAAGCTGTCGGGCGCCGAAGGCGCGTAGTTGATTGGATTGGTACGCCCAGCATGGACGTGGACTAATGGGGTGAAAGTCCCCTGTAGGAAGCTCACCGTCTAATGGCTAACTACTAGCGAATGGCAACTGCAACACCGTGAGGCCTTGTGGGGAGGAAGCCGCTAGCAAAACTACGAGCTGACGAACAGAAACATCCTATAAGGCTTAGCCTGGAGGCGAGGTGGCCAAGGACACCGAAGACATGTGATCTAACGGGTAGAGTCAATGATGCAGCTGTGTAGTGAAAGTTCACGTTCTTATCTGGGGAGATCTGTTTAACTTGCTGCTGTGAAGCTGCCGGCGTGGCCGCTGACTTATAAGTAGGCCCACCACTATCGTGGGGTAGACAAAATGGTGGGACATAACAGCGCCTCGGTCAGTAATAACCAAGGTGATTAACCAGAAGTCGACAGACGGCATAGTAGTCGAATGCCAAGATTAATACCTTGGACAGGGTGAAGGCCTGAACCTAAATCCACGAGTTAAGAGACTGGGCTAGCCTACGGATATGTTTCCAGTCGGATAAAGTTGAGGTGGCGCACTGCCATGACACTCAACGCAAATGAAGAGCTGCTCGACATTATTGTTGGGTAGAGATTCATTACGGATAGGGAACCGCCCATTGTGGAGCCGTAAGATGGGTGGTGTGGGGGCGGGTAGCTAGAAACTACCGGCTACCCGATTTATGCTGTTAACTATCTTACAGCGACTTTACATTGTTAGCGCACGGCCCTTTTTGCCCTTGCCCCACAACATATTCTACTTTTTGCCCTTCATCCAGAGATTTGAAACCACTCATTTGAATTTCTGAATGGTGAACAAATAGATCTTTGCTTCCATCATCCGGAGTAATAAAACCAAAACCTTTGTCACCATTGAACCACTTTACCGTACCTGTACTCATACTAAATAGACTCTTTTTGGGTGATTGCTATTACCTATCTTCGTTATCACCATCACGAAAAAGGTTTCTTAACTATATTTAGACATAACGCCCAGCACACGGGCGGCCGAAACAGAGCGAAGCGGCGTGTAGGCCGTCCTGCCCGGTTTTTTTGCTGGGCTTACGTGCTGCTGCTTGGTACTCCCAGTATGGGCGCGAACTAATGGGGTCTATTAGATGCTAACTACTAGCGAATGGCAACTACAATACCGCGAGGCCTTGTGGAGAGGAAGCCGCTAGCAAATACGAGTTGACAAACAGAAACATCCTATAAGGCTTAGCCTGGAGGCGAGGTGGCCAAGGACGACCGAAGTCGTGTGATCTAAAGGTAGAGTAAATGATGCAGTTGTGTAGTGAAAGTTCACGTTCTTATCTGGGGAGATCTGTTTAACTTGCTGCTGTGAAGCTGTCAGCGTGGCCGCTGACCCATAAATAGGCCCAACCCGCTAGCCAGCATCGCGGGGATAGCAAAAAAGTGGTGGAACACAGCAGCGCCTCGGTCAGAAATGGCCAAGGTGATTAAACAGAAGCCAGCCGACGGCATAGTAGCCTAACGTCAAGATTAATACCTTGGACAGGGTGAAAGCTTAAACCCAAAATCCACGAGAAAAAAGACAGGGCTAGCCTACCGATATATGTCCAGTCGGATAAAGTCGAGGTAGCGCACTGTCATGACACTCAAGTTAAGTGGAGACCTGCTCGACACCATCGTTGGGTAGAGATTCATTACGGATAGGGAACCGCCCATTGTGGACCCGCACGATGGGTAGCCGGTAGCTAGAAACTACCGGCTACCCGATTTAGATGTTGCCTTGCACAAATGCTAGGAACTCGCTATGTACAGTCCCATTGGTGCCATGGCCTACCCCTTTAAAAGTACGAAAAGTCACATTTGCTCCATACTTTTTGTAGGCTTCTTGAGAATTACTCCAACGTTCTGGATGAATCGATTTACCCGTAGTTTTATAGATTACCAAACGTTCTTCTTCTGAGTACGCATCATCATATGCCACAGCATCATTAGTGTCATTTTCACCCATGAATAGAAATTGTTTAATAGTCAACCATTCATCTAGATTAAAATTTCTACCTGCTATTTGATTGAAATCATTTATGCCTAAGGGATACTTCAGGCTATGACTCTCAAGTGAGGCCGTAGGCAACATCAATGTACCGTTAAGCCCCCCAGCAACAACTATTTCAATAATTTCGGGATGTAACAGTGAAAAGCGATTTGCAAATGTTCCAGATGCCGAAAAACCAGCCAGTATGACTCCATCCTGAAGCTTTAACGAGCGCTCACGCAGTATATCGTATGCATTTTCAATCATTGCTTTAAGTTGCAGATCTAACCTTTCAAATGGTACAGATTTCACCAGCATAGAATCTCTATCAAGTGCGTGGGTATAAACTTGCCATGCCGACTCAGGCCGAGGAAATACCGGCATCAATATGGGGTAGGACAACTTCTTAGACAACCACGGTCCAACTGCATTACCTACAATTGCATTTTTGGCAGCTTCAAGATGGACATCATAATCATCAGAAACCTTTCCTGTGTTATTGGTTTCGACAATCAAAAAGATTTTATCCTGATTTGACACCACTTCTGGTAGTTTTATCAGGTACGGGTAATTGAACCCTTTATCTGGATTTGCCGGAATTTGCAGTAACTCAGCAGAGTGGCTCACACTAGCCATAACAGAAAGAAAAAATCCAATTACTATTATTTTCAATTTTATTCCTCTCAGTATGCTCGTACATCTAACGCCGCCATAATCGGCCGGAAAACCGCGCATCGGTTTGGAGGTCGTGGGCGATGGTTGATGGCCTTGGTACGCCCAGCATGGGCGTGGACTAATGGGGTGAAAGTCCGCTGTAGGAAGATCACCATTTAATGGATTCCATTAAATGCTAACTACTAGCGAATGGCAACTACAATACCGCGAGGCCTTGTGGGGAGGAAGCCGCTAGCAAAATACGAGTTGACAAACAGAAACATCTTATAAGGCTTAGCCTGGAGGCGAGGTGGCCAAGGACGACCGAAGTCGTGTGAGCTAAAGGTAGAGTAAATGATGCAGTTGTGTAGTGAAAGTTCACGTTCTTATCTGAGGAGATCTGTTTAACTTGCTGCTATGAAGCTGTCAGCGTGTCCGCTGACTCATAAGTAGGCCGAACCCGCTAGCCACCATCGCGGGGATAGATAAAAGTGCTAGGACATAGCAGCGCCTCGGTCAGAAATGGCCAGGGTGATTAAACAGAAGTCAGCCGACGGCACAGTAGCCTAATGTCAAGATTAATACCTTAGACAGGGGGAAGGCCCGAACCCAAACTCCACGAGTTAAAAGACAGGGCTAGCCTACCAATATATTTCCGGTCGGATAAAGTTGAGGTAGCGCACTGTCATGACACTCAACTCAAATGAGGAGCTGCTCGACACTATCGCTGGGTAGAGATTCATTACCAATAGGGAACCGCCCATTGCGGACCCGCACGATGGGTTGTGTGGGGGTCGGTAGTTAGAAACTGCCGGCTACCCGATTTAGTTGAAAACCCTATTAGAGCGCTCATTGCTTTGAGGCCCAAATTGCCAACCTATGCATGATAGCCTTCTGTGATATTTTGTCTTCTTGAAGCGGTTGAATTACTTTATCGTGAACTAAAAGACGATAAATATATTCGAGTTTCTCGTGAGCTGAATCGGTAGCTTCGAATTCGACAACTCCTCGCTTGGTGCCATATGCAGTACCGAGTGCTATAGCCTTTTTCACTAACTCTTTTTCGTTTTTGAGTTTCTTCATTATCATGCCTCAAAGAGGTTGTCGATATTTCGCACCTAACGCCCACCTCAACTTCCGGAGGCTACTGGCGCCTTTTTTGTCAAGGTTTTGGCAAAAAAGGTGACAGTGGTGGGAGGTCAGATTGCAGGCGCTTGGTACGCCCAGCATGGGCGTGGACTAATGGGGTGAAAGTCCCCAGTAGGAGGATCACCGTTTAATGGATTCCATTAAATGCTAACTATTAGCGAATGGCAACTGTAATACCGTGATGTCTTGTGGGGAGGTCTGTTTAGCTTACTGCTATGAAGCTGTCAGCGTGGCCTGTGGACTCATAAGTAGGCCAAACCTGCTAGCCACCATCGCGGGGATAGACAAAAGTGGTGTAACAAAGCAGAGCCTCGGTCAGCAATGATCAAGGTGATTAAACAGAAGTCAGCCGGTGGTGTAGTAGCCTAATGCCAAAATTAATACCTTGGACATGGTGAAGGCCTGAACCCAAAATCCACAAGTGAAACGACAGAGCTAGCCTACCGATATTTTTCCAGTCGGATAAAGTTGAGGTGGCGCACTGCCATGAGACTTAGCTCAAATGAAGACCTGCTCGACACTGTCGTTGAGTAGAGATTCATTGTGGGTAGGGAACCACCCATCGCGGACCCGCACGATGGGTGGTGTGGGAGTCGGTAGCTAGAAACTACCGGCTACCCGATTTAGCTTTGTCGCTACTTTGGTACAAACTGTATACCACTTGATGTTTCTTCTAGTTTGAACAAATTGCTCTTCCATAAGTTTGTCGAAATACTGGTATCGACAGAAAGGGCTGGGTAACTAGTAGGAAGGTAGTTTCGATCAATAAATTCCTCAGGCCTTAGTGCAATCATCTTGGCGCGCTCCATGTCTCGCTTTGGCAGCCTCTCTGGTATAGAGCTTTTGAGGAAGCTAGGAATATTGTTTCGTATAACATCGGCATCTTCTTGATTGTCGATGTTTTTAGAAATTCTTTCCATCGATTTTCTAATCGAGGTTATTCTTTCAGTTCTTTCTTGCTCTGTTAAATTTCGGTGCTCATTATCAAGTTTTTTAACTTCTGACAGTGTACGCTTTATTTGGCCAGGTACACCTAAGCGTCTTTGGAAATTTATGATCTTAGGTTCGGGTACACCTGAATCTTTTAGATCCTCAAGAACCATCTCGGAAACAGCCCTCGCGTCCTTAATTAGATGATCAATGCCAGATCGGAACGAACCATACGCGGAAACGCCTGCATAGATTATACCAGCATAGGTTAACCAAACTTTTAACGAGCCATCTTCCACAAAAGCTTCGAACTGAAGCGATTGTTCATATATGCCTTTAGCGTACTTTGGCGCTTGAGCAATAAGATAATCCTTTAATTTCGATTTACTATTTTCATCGAGATTAATGTCCAGATGGATATAGGTTTCGGCAATCTTAGTCAAAACAATAGTTCCTTAGTGGCTTCCGAAAGCTAACGCCCTGCACACGGGCGGCCGAAGTGAAACGTAGGCCGTCCAGCCCGCGTAGTTTGCGGGCGATCGTGCTGCTGCTTGTTATGTTTTTTTACACTTTACTCTTTCTAGTAACGCAAACACTTTATTTGCTATCTCTGCTAACTGGGTGTTTAGCTTATTTACCTTATCTTCATCTTCGGTTGCATATTCTGTGACCAACAAATCGTCAATATCACAAGTTGGTGCATATTTAATCCAAAGGTCTTCTAAAAAGCTAAAGTCATTTCTCTCTATTTTATTTACTGCCCCTAGGGCTTCAAGTTCCCATACGGGGATACCACGAGAGCGAAAGTAACTAGCGGCTTCAAGCAATGCGATCTTAAGTTCTTCTTCAACCATGATTCGAAACATAACGCCTAAAGCAACCGCGCGTGCATGTTGCGCGTCGGATTGCCTTTACTTGGTACGCCCAGCATGGGCGTGAACTAATGGGGTGAAAGTCTCCTGTAGGAAGATCACCATTTAATGGGTTCCATTAAATGCTAACTACTGGCGAATGGCAACTGCAACACCGTGAGGTCTTGTGGGGAGGAAGCCGCTAGTAAGATTACGAGTTGACGAAAAGAAACATCCTATAAGGCTTAGTCTGTAGGCGAGGTGGCCAGGGGCACCGAAGCCATGTGATCTAATGTGTAGAGTAAATGATACACTTGTGCAGTGAAAGTTTACTCTCCTATCTGGGGAGATCTGTTTAACTTGCTGTTGTGAAGCTGTCAGCGTGGCCGCTGACTCATAAGTAGGCCCAACCCACTTGCCACCATCGTGGGGTAGACAAAAATGGTGGGACACAGCAGCGTCTCGGTCAGTAATGAGCAGGGTGATTAAACAGAAGTCAGTCGACGGAATAGTAGCCTAATGCCAAGATTAATACCTTGGGCAGGGTGAGGGCCTGAACCTAAAATCCACGAGTTAAAAGATAGCGCTAGCCTAATGATATGTTTCCAGTTGGGTGAAATTGAGGTAGCGCACTGCCATGACACTTACCTCAAATGAAGACCTGCTCGGCACTATCGTTGGGTAGAGATTCATTACGGATAGGGAACCGCCCATTGCGGGCCTGCATGATGGGTGGTGTGGGGGCCGGTAGCTATAAACTACCGGCTACCCGATTTAGCATTGATTAACTCCAGACTCGATATTTCTGGTTTTTTAGCAACTGCAATTTCATGATCACGATCAATATCTGGTGAAGGAACAAATTCCAAGCCGCCAAAGACGCTCATACCCAGTAAATTCTTACCCTTAAACGGTTTAAATATATAAGCACCACCATAAGTGGTTTTACTCGGAAAGACCTCAAATTCAGTAACAACATACTCATCAGGAGAAACACTCCAATTATTGTTAGCTGCATACCAACGGTGTAACTGGTAACTACCAGGCTTAAGTTTTACTATATGCACAAACCCTTTGCCTTCATGATTGGTAAAATCTGGTGGCTTTGCATAAAATAGATTCCCTGGGGAATAGTAAAGCCTATGCGATGCTTGATAATTAGCACTCTCCCTAAACATGATGATGTACGAACCATCACGCTGTGCACCTTGACCAATTATTGAGGTTATGACCAAATAACCCGCATCCTCACCCTGGTACTCTATATTTTCTAAAGATGCGCAGCCACTTAATATTACCACCAACACAATTAATATGAATTTACGCATAATCACACTCGACTTCAATTACCTAAAATGCTAACGCCACCAACAGCTGCCGCTTTGTAGTTTGTTGGTGTTGCGCTAGCGTAGCGCCTAGCGCATAAGCCAAGCAACGGAAAAGCCGTCAGATGCTTGGCTTTGGTACGCCCAGCATGGACGTGGACTAATGGGGTGAAAGTCCCGTGCAGGAAGATCACCGTTTAACGGGCGTCATTAAATGCTAACTACCAGCGAATGGCAACTGCAAAACCGCGAGGTCTTGTGGGGAGGAAGCTGCTAGCAAAACTGAGAGCCGACGAACAGAAACATCCTATAAGTCTTAGCCTGGAGGCGAGGTGGCCAAGAACACCGAAGTCGGGTGATCTAACAGGTAGAGTAAATGATGCAGTTGTGTAGTGAAAGTTCACGCTCTTATCTGGGGAGATCTGTTTAACTTGCTGCTGTGAAGCTGTCAGCGTGGCCGCTGACTCATAAGTTGGCCCAACCCGCTAGCCACCATCGCGGGGATAGAAAAAATTGGTGGAACACAGTAGCGCCTCGGTCAGTAATGATCCAGGTGATTAAACAGAAGTTAGCCGACGGCATAGTAGCCTAATGCCAAGATTAATAGCATGGACACGGTGAAGGCCTGAAGCTAAATCCCCGAGTTAAAAGACAGGGATAGCCTACTGATATGTTTCCAGTCGGATAAAGTTAAGGTTGCGCACTGCCATGACACTCAAGTCAAATGAAGACCTGCTCGACGCTATCGTTGGGTAGAGATTCATTGCCGATAGGAAACCGCCCATTGCGGACCCGCACGATGGGTGGTGTGGTAGCCGGTAGCTAGAAACTACCGGCTACCCGATTTATACCTATCGTAGCCTTGATTGTCGACGTAACGATTCAACCGCAAAAACAATAGAGTCACTTTTTGATTCCTTGCTAGACCAGTCACGCCAAAAGTCTTTAGTTGCGCTTGCTGGCTCTAAATTTGGTTTATTCAATTTTATACGTGACGGCAACAATACTGCATCCCCTAGTACAACTGCCGTAATCGGTGCGCTTGCCGGGCTGGCAGTCGGTGCACTTTTTTAGGGGCGGGCAATGTCTGGATTGAGTAGGTCCAATGCGGCAAATGGATTTTTCCAGGGCTAACAGTTTATAGAGGGCCTGAAATCCAGTGAAGAGCGAAGAAAAAGTCGGGCCAGAGCAGATGCTCGCGCCGAAAAAGAATATGTCTACCAAAAGGAGCGGCAAAGCCTTGAAGATAGCCACAGTGACCAACGCTGGCGCCAACAGCAAATGCCCTATCGACAAAAGTTGGAAGAGCGCTTTAACAGCAAGCTAGACCAGCTTGCCCTGGCGCTAAAGAAAGGCCCGGAATATAAGTGGAGTAGTGATCTGCGCTTTGCCGTGCTCGCAAAGGCCGGCCCTATGCGCAAATTCAGAAGCGCCTGGGTAAACTGACTCATATTGGCTCAGAAAAGGGTGGCGCCCAGGTTGAGAAATTTACCGATGAAATGGGTATGGAACAGTTGGTAGAGCGCAATCCGGATGGCAGTTGGCGTTATATTGACCTTGGCAAGGCATTCGCAGATCAATAGGGTTGTTCAAAAACCAATCAAATAGTTTGAGGAGCGTGCTTGCCAGGCTAGTCAAAAGCCACTTTTTACTTTTAAAGATTAAGCTGGGCTTGTCGTCTGAGGTGGTGAATAAAGAATCACTTTCCCCTTATGGTTGGCTCTTGATAGCAGTATTAAGACTACCGCTTTCAGTTATCAGAGAAAAATAGAAGTCAGTTGAGTATTAGGGCTTCCCAAAGAGGTTCATAGCGGCGAAAATGCCGGCTCATAAACCTCCTGCACTATATCAGAAGGATTTGGCTTTTGGTGAAAGCTGAAAAGAAGACAAAGTAACAAATAAGCTTTGGGGGTAAATTTCTCAATCTAATGAAATGTTAATGAGGGTAAATGAAGTGAAATACGTGCTCTTTATTGTAGTCTTTCTTGTAGCTGCATCATCGTATGCGACTGAGGCCTTAGGTACAGCTTGCGGCGAAATACAGCGTCTAAGAACATGGGCGGAGGGTAGTGATACTTACGGGGTTTGGATTGAATATAAGTCAAACCCAGAAAATTGCGAAGGTGGTTTTTATATTCCGCATAACTCTAATAATAAAGAATTGGTATTTTCGATGGCCTTAGCAGCTAAAGCTTCAGGTCAAAAAATGTGCATCCAATTCAGAAACCTTGAAAATAAGATAGAGGATAGGTGCGTTATCAACTATATAAGGCACGAATAAGGAGAATAAAATGAAAAAAATATTTTATATGTTTGTAATGACTTTCATCGCTAATTTTGCGAATGCAGAGTGCTCTGGCCATTCATGTGTTGGTGTGTATGTTGATAGACTCTATGTGACAAGTCATGGAATTGTACATGTGGGAACCAGTGGTGATGAGAAATTATTAGATTGTGATGCGGAATCTGGAGTTTACGCAACATTGGACTTGAATAATTATACAGGTGCTGATGCCATATACTCCACTTTATTATCAGCGCAACTGGCGGATAAAAAGGTGCAAGTAAGGGTGGCCGAAGGGACTGCAGGGTGCAAAATTTCATATGTAACCTTGGATAGACAATGATTAGAGGCCAGTTATCGGTACTAATAAAGTTATGAATGACATGTAGCCCTATGCAATGAATTTGTAAAGCATATAGTAGCTTTGCGTGTATTGGCTACATGTAATTAAAGAAAATAATGATTTATAGATTTTAAATAAAGATATAGGGAGCGGGGGATATATGAGGCTAAAGTCTCGCGTCTTTGCTAAGGCGGTTTTACTAGGGTTTGCCTTAGTAGGTGTGAACATAGGGGTTAATGCCTCTACGATCAGTCCTTGGAGTAGTCATGCTGATGAAATTACTCTTATTGATAATGAAAACGTTGACACATTACGAATTAGGCCCGCGAATGCGAGCGGAATCTCCTATAATCGCTTTAATACCTTCTCGGTGTCTGGTCAACCTCTTCAGCTTCTAAATATTCCGGGTGAGCTTGAAGATTCTACAGTGGTGGAGCCGGCATCGCTGATCGTAATAATGGCCAACGATATCACCCTAAATGGCGCTGTTGAGGTTTTAGGTACGCCCGCTGATGTACTCTTCATATCTGAGGATAATGAGAGTGGTAGTATAAAGTGTGCCAATTGTAGTTTTGGAAATATTCCCCGAATTACTATGGCAACAGCGCGCGGTAGTATTGGCGACAGCACGAGTAGCATTGGGGAGCTATCCACAACGGATGGATCTATTTCAATCAATGGAATGGATGCACCGGGCGCGCTAATCTTAGAGGTATTGTCAGCACATTTAAATATTAACGGCACCATTGATTTGCAGCAGCCTGTGGATAAGGTAAGTGGTGGCTTTACTCCATCGGATAGTGGCAAATATTTACTCGGTACCGGTATGGTTAATGCCATAGTTGGTATTGATAAGTGGGACTATACATCGCAGCGTATTAGTGAAGTGTATTATAATTTTAGGCCAACGGAGCCTAAGCTGCTTGAAGGGAAAATACAGAGTGCTGCAGTAAAGTTAACTACTGGTGATTGCTTCCTTCTTGAAACAAATATAGATACTACCAGTGACTTTTTATCCTCCGTACGTTATGGGGATAAAATTCTATTGTCAGGAGAATCGATAACGGTTCAGTCTTTTGGAGACTGCACCACTAAAATTGAAGGGGATATCAAAAGTGATGGTGATATTGCCTTTAAATCAAACAGTGATCTTTTATTCCCTATCGCTAATAGTAATATTGAAGGGCTTGGCCTTAAAGCGATTGCCAAAGGCCGTATTGAAAATAGGGCGGATTTGTTCGCGCATGACCTTGAATTGGCTGGTAATGAGTTTGTGAACTTTGGCCAATTGGAAGGTGGAAAAACACTAGCAGTATGGGCTGATAAAAATGTCTATAACCAGTTCGGTGGCCGACTCACTGGAGGAACCGTAGATGTCCAGTCAGAAAGTGGCTTTGTTAGGAATGGTTCACGTACACCTTACCTGGCGCCGGAATCGAGTGTAGATGATTTATTAGAGTTTGTTTCAGATGATTTAATTCTCACTGCATCCGAAACATCGGAGCTTGGTACTTACTACAGAAATGGTGTGAATGTTAGTACTACGCACAATTATAGCCAGCCTGCAGACACTTCTGCACAAATCCATGGTCAACGAGTACGAATTAAAACGAAGGGCTTTGAGAATATAAACCCCTACTGGGAGCAGGTGCCTGATACCCAATATACGCTCCTGATGCGTAGTAGGGTAAATCAAACCGTTGTTGCTGGAGAGGATAGCCTGGAAGTTGAGGCTGCAAATTATATATTAAACTCATCTGCTATCCTGCGTACAAATAATAAAGATGGGGGGATGAGGCTAGAAGCCCCATATATTACTAATGAGCGGTATAGAAACCTTACGCTACTAGATAGGAACTTTTATTCAAGCACTGACTCCTTAACCTTGGATACCGAGACCCAAGAAACTATTGATAGTCGATCGTACACATATTCGCCCCCTGGTATTATCGTATCACTTGGCGACCTGGAAACTTATACTTCTAAAGGTTTAGTAAATAATGCCAGCTACCTGGAAATATTTGGCGATGCTACTTTTACAAGTGGAGTGCTTAATAGTAAAGGCGACACAGTTGTTGTGGGCCGCGTAAATGATTATGGAATAGCTCATAAAGGAATAAGTAAAACTACTATTGATAAGTTTGATTTATGTGTAGGGTCATCTAATCTACCAAGAGGTTTCGATATTATCTGTACCGGGCAAACGGGTCCAGATACGCAAATCGTTATTAATGATGCGCGATATGCAGATTCTTTGTTTTTTATTCATGGTAATGTAAGCAGTAACGCAGATTTTGAAAGTTTGACTTTAAATACCTTTGATGGCTTTCAGGACCTTGCTGTAGCGGCTCTATATAAAGCGCATGCCCCTGATGGCTGGGGAGATTATTTCTACTACCATAAGCAATTATACGGAGATCAAGCTTTTGCGGAAGATGAAAATAACGTTCCCGTTCTTTGGGGTACTATGTCCAATCAAACTTTTACCACAAACGACAAAGTTACCAATGATACGCTTCAGTTGTTTTGGACCCATGAGTGGTATTTTGATGTAATTGAGTCTAACGGGTGTTCAGGCTCAAGTAGCTGTATTCCATTCAATGTTACAGATGGTGAAAGAAGTAAAACTGAGAGTAAAGAGTTTTCGCTTTTTGCAGTAATGAAAGACGCCTATGAATCACTAAAAAGTACTATTGCTAATTTCTTTGCAGAATTCGACTGGTGGAGCTAAGGAGTAGGTTTTAAAAATGAATAAAGAAATAAACACCAGTCAAAAGAAAGGTATGGGAATGCGTTTCTTCACCCATTTGATTGTTTTCTGCTTCTTGTTTCAGGTGATGTTACCTGCATATGCTGTGGCGCTATCATCAGGGCAAATTCAGCAGGTTTTGGACTCAATTGCTGAAATAGAATTCTCCTCGGGAAATGGAAGTTATCAATATACTGTAGCACCTTATATTGATACTACAGCCCAGAGAGGCTTTGACGATATCAAGGGCTTTTATAATCGCTTAAAAGAAGAGCATATTGAGGCTCTTGGTGAAGTTACTTACGTTCCGATTGGGGTGAGTGATATCACTACCTTTATACCAGTTTATGAAAACCCTAAGCTGGTAGGGGATTCTTTTGTTCAGTCGCGATATGTACGAGATCAAATTCATGAGCTATTGGGGCGCCACCTTATTGATTCTGATCATGCGCAAGGGTTGTATAAAGATGAAGCTACCCAGATAAAGACGCTTTACGATAATGCTTATCTTTATGCGAGTGCTGCTAATACTTCTGAAATCTACGGCGACCCTATTCCAGCTAGTAAGTTTGACCGGGAAAGCAGTCCCTACGATATGATCTGGCCAGAGCGCAGGGTTATTCGGGGTGAAACAGTTGTTGTTCCGGTTGTATATCTCAGTGCAGATACGATTAGTAAGTATAAAGTTACCAACCACAAAGTACAGCTAAATGGTAATACTAGTTTCGCGGGTATTACGCTTCACGATGTAGATATTAAGCTGGGCCGAGAAGCATTTCTGAATGTAGCCGGTGATTTCGTAGCCCAAAATAGTAGTGTGAGTAGCTGTGATCTAGATATCGTGGTAGGCGGCTCTCTTCGCTTACTGTCTAGTCAGATTGATGACTGTGGTGATTTGACTATTGCTGCGGGGAGTATTGAAGCAAAGACTTTGGTCCATCGTTATGACTTAGGTAATGAGACGGGGGGCTTCTTTGGCGAGGTGACTTCCATATCTGCGAATGGTGATTTACTAGTTCGCAGTGATACGAATATTGTCTTACAAGGCGTTACAGTTAGTGCTGGAGATCAGCTAACTTTTGCGGCGGATGGCAATATATTTATAGGTACACAAAATATTACCTCCAGCCTTGATGGAAAGCAGGGTGGTTGGTATGTACAGAGGTCTGGAGTTAGCTATCTACAGTCAAAACTTACTGCGGAAGAAACGATCCAGCTAATCGCTGGTGGTCAGATTGTCCTGGATGCTGCAGAAATTGTGAGTGACCGAGGCCATATTGAGTTGCTTGCAGGGCTCGGCATTACTATCGAGGATGAGCTGGAAGTAACTCAGTCCTTTAAGAAAGGGAAGTTTGGTAAGCGAAAGATTGAGGAGTCGGTCTATCAGACTGTAGCTATTCGCTCTCTTTTAGATGCAGGAAAAAACATCCGTTTGCACAGTGACTTTGGTGATATCACACTCAGAGCTGCCGATATCAAAAGTGGTTTGGGTACTGAGGTCAAAGCTCTAGGCGGTAAAGTTAATCTTTTGATGACAGCCGAAACTGATCACTATACCTATAGTTCGGTTAAGAAGGGCTTATTTACAGTTACGACTAAAAACAAAGGCCATATAATTGAGACCGGAGTACCCAACTCCATCGTTGGTGGTTTTGCTGTCGAGGCCCTAGGTGGCGTTTCAGTTGAGTATGAAGGGAATCCTGAACTCTCCCTTGATGAACAAATAGCCGAATTATCCAAATTCGAAGGCATGGAGTGGATGGCCGAGGTCCGAACGAATTTTCCCGATGCGGACTGGACGGCGATTGAACTCCAATACGACAAATGGAATGAATCTAGTACCAGTATCTCCCCGGCTTTTGCTGCTGTTATAACTGTAGCGATGGCAGTAGCCTCTGGTGGATCAAGTCTAGCCGGAACAACTTGGTGGAATGCTGCTCTTGCCGCAGGC